>JANJXE010000190.1 GCA_024709185.1 Paludibacter sp. | reverse complement strand
ATGCTCGTTTCATATTCAATCCTGCTTACTTACATTTCAAGAGGAAACACACTTACAGCCCCGATGCAATCTTTGCAACAGGCCATCAACAGGCCCATTCTATCACGTGGATTCAGCTTCCAGTTTTCTTCGGCAATTTCGAGCAACCAACCTTCCGGGATTAGTCCATCAAAAAAAGGAAACAACACAGGGCTGTCGAAAACCTTTTCCTGTAAAGGCAACGTAAGGCTAACAGCCATGGGGTATTCACTTTCGAGATAACTTTTATCATACCAAAAGTGGAATCCGTTCTCATCCTGTGACAGAAATCCCGCCATTTGTTGTTCAAATTTTATTTCAGCTTTTCTCATACTGTATCTTCAGTTGGCAGTGTCCTCACCGGACCCAGTTGATGACCAAATAATTGCAGTACCTGATTCACTTTATCCAAACGCAGGGTCGATTTACCCTGTTCAACATCGCGGATAAACCGAAGTCCGACGCCCGCTTTAGCCGCCAGTTCGTGCTGCGTTAGCCCGGTGGCATTACGTTTTGATTTTACAAATTCAGCTATCGACATAAGTTAGTTGAGTTTATTTATACCCTTTCGGGTGCAAATATAGTGATTTAATTTAAAACTATACCATATCGGGTATACTATAACGAGAATTACCACAATTATACCTTATCGGGTATATTGCAGCCTACAATCTGGCAGATTCACTGGCAAAAACCGGTTATATTATAAAATCTCCACTTCTTTTTAGGGATCGTACTATTTGAGGATAAAAGCGTACGATTATTAACCTGGTTGATTTTCAGTGTATTTACATTTGCAGGGTTAATCATCTAATACATTTTTGCATGAAAAAATTACTACTTTTTGCAATCATCCTGTGTACAATGCAGGTTGGTGCGACAATCTATCTTGTTGAAAATGGTACAGGGGGAAGAACCTGGAGAACGGCAGGTGTAGGTGAAGAAAATGTGGTTTTAAGCATTCAAGGTAAATCGCTTACTGAATGGCTTAGTTCGAAGACATGGTCCACCACTGACCAAATCTGGATAGCGGGAGGAACTTATAATGTTGCTACTGTATGGACCATACCCAGTACTGTTGCAGGGTATATGTATGGTGGATTTGCCGGTAATGAGTCATCAATAGCGGAGAGGCAACATGGTATTAACGCATGGGATTACAGTTACGAGACGATTCTACATGCGACAGCTGCAGTTCAACTTTTCAATGCTGGAGGTAACAGAACTATCACTTTTGATGGAATAACAATGGATGGTTTTACAAATGCGGTTTTTCAGAGAGGAAACATGCACATCCAGAATTGTAAATTTACCAATAATACCGGTTCAGCTGTTTCGTTCTACAATGGTACAGCAAACGCATCAGTTATCAATTCCTACTTTTACAACAACACAATCACAGGAACACTCACAAATGGTGCAGCTATGACCGTTGCAGCAGCTACTTCACTTACGTACTCGATAGATGGTTGTCTGTTTGAAAACAATAGTTCTACTTCCACAGGAAACTCAAGTAGTGGGGCAATAAGAATAGCGGCTGGTACAGGAGGAACATTTACCTGTAATATTAGCAGCTCAATTTTCAAAAACAATAGAAACACAGCAACAAGTGGTACAGGAAGAAGTTCAGTTTTAACCATCTATTCCAATCTGCCTACAGTTAACATGACTAACTGTATTGCATATGGTGACGTCACTTCTCCAAGTAATATCGATGCCATATACATGCTCAAAGGCAATATAACGAATTGTACTTTTGTAAACCATTACAAAGGAGCTTATATTCCGGCATCAGGCACTGTTAATTTAAAAAACACAGTTTTCTGGGGGGTTGAAGAAGGGCTTGCTTTGTTAAACCCTGGTGGGATTGCAACTGCTGGTACTACTTCAAATATTACACTCGACAATTGCGCATACAGAACAATTGGCACTGTAAACGCAAATAATAATCCGATTGTACTACCAAACTCTACCAACACTTCCGGAGCAAACGCACCATTTTTTACTGATCCTGCCAACAACATCTGGACTTTACAAACAGGTTCATCCCTTTTAAATTCAGGAACTGCAACAGGAGCACCTGCTTCGGACATTATTGGAATTGTACGAAGCAGTTACGACATTGGCGCCTACGAAGCAATTCAAAGTTCAGTTAACGCCTCCGGTTTAACGCTGAATACCTACAGCGATATAAGCATCCTGAACGGTGGAGAGTTGACGTTTGATGCTAACAAAAACATCAATAGCATTGCTATCGGCAGCGGAGGTAAAGTATCCTTAAATTCGGGGAACTCACTGACAGCAGCTAAAGCATCCATTTTCAGCGATGCCACGAACGGCACCGGAACATTTGTAGATAATAACCCTACAGGAGGTTTATCCGTCACAGGTACTACTTCTGTTCAGCAGTATCTTTCGGGTGGCGGGCGTGCGTGGTGGTATCTTGCCAGTCCGCTGGCTGCTGCTTCGAGCAGTATCTTTGGCAGCGATAAGGTGGGAAAACATGTGGAAGACTACCTTAGCGATGATAATGAAGCTACCACAGCTCCTTATTTTACTTCCCCTTTCAGTACTCCGGAAAATCTGACACCGGGTCGTGGATATATGCTGAAAAAGGCGAATACAGCCGATGGCGCCATCTACACCTTCACAGGCGGTGCACTCAATAGTGGCACTATCAGTCCGACGGTTACGCGTACGGGGACAACTGCCGGCGCCCGCGGCTTCAACTTAGTGGGAAATCCCTATCCATCGTATATCGATTGGGATGCAGTGTATGCTGATGCCACTCACTTACGAAATGCGGTGTGGTTTCGTACCTACAACGGCAGCCAAATGGTGTTTCATACCTATGGCGATGGCGATGCAGTGCCGGAAATAACTTCTCCAACGATAGCGCCTATGCAGGCTTTCTGGGTAAAAGTGGATGCAGATGGTAATACTGGCACGCTCACTTTTAAGAATTCGCACCGATCTCATTTCACAACAGGAGCTAATCCGCTTAAAGTAAAAGCAAGCGACAACCGCCAGCGACTACGTTTAGTAATAAGCAATGGAACGTCGCAGGATGAAATGCTTGTTGTTGGGAAGTCGCATGCACTCGACGATCGTGATAGCTACGACATTGAAAAAATGACGAACAACAACCCGGAAATTCCGGAGATTTACACGTCAGTAGGCAACGAAGAGTTGGTGATCAATGCAATGCAGTCGATCAACGAAGGCACAACGTTCGCACTGGGCATTCGTCCGGGCAAGGCAGGGAGCTTCACCATCACAACCACACAGCTGGAAAACATCAGTGGACAAGTGGTGCTGGTGGATCAACTCAACGGTACCGAAACCGAACTTACCGAAGGCAGCAGCTATTCGTTTAGTTCGGATGGTACGGCCACCAACGACCGATTCAGTGTAGAAGTGCGGGTACCGGGTGCTCTCACATCAGTTGAAACTTCTTCCATCAAAACACTTAGTGTTTACAATCTCAACAACAGCATCCTCATCAGTGGGATAAAAGCAGGAGAAAAGATCAGCATTTTCAACTCCATGGGTCAATTGCTACAAAACTTCACAGCTTCGGGCGACCGCACCGAACTGCAACACACTTTCAGTCCGGGAGTTTACCTGATAAAAGTCAACCATCAAAGCGGAAAATTCACAGTACGATAAGGTATCACTGAAAACAATTTTTAATATGAAAGCAATATATACAACTCCCGAAATTACAGAAGTGGAACTTGACAGGGGAATCTCCCTGCAACTGGCGTCCGATGCAAACCCAATGGTTGAACCCGACTGGGGAGAATGGGCGCAAATGACCGGCGAACTATCAACCGATCTGTTGAGCAAGGTATAATCAAACACACAAAACGGAAAGAGTATGAACGCAATAAGTCATGGCAATAAGTCGTCGTGACTCTTCAAGCCATCGTATCACTCGACCAGTCTGAAAATCAGATTAAACTGAATCTCCAGATTTATTGGAAGGTTACCAATTGATCAAAAATGAGCATCAAATGTTCATACAAATCTACAACAATTCTGTGGAGTTGAATGCCACACTGAGGAGTAAATAACAGGCAGAGCCTAATCCCGCATACTGAAAGCCATCCTTTGCATTTACCTGAACTTCGTAGTAGCGAATGGCACAATCAATGATAACTGGAAATCGCTATCATTACCTGCGACTTACACTATTTCCCGGTAAACGATACGCACTATACAGCAAATACACGGTACATAACAAAATTATACTTACTGATCCAATTTGAGACCCCCATAAATCGGAACTAATCCCCATTATAAAAGGGATTATTGCACCACCAAAAACACCAGTTATCATAAGGCCGGAAATTTCGTTAGTTTTGTCGGGGCGAGCCTGAAGTGCCAATGAAAAAATAATTGAAAAAACATTTGCAATGGACAGTCCGATTATGGCAAATAAGGCAAACAACACTATTTTATCCGCGGCAAACAACAAAGAAATCAATGCAATTAGAGCAATAGTAGTGATGATTCTGAAGATTCCAACTGAAGAAAATTTTGCCAATAAAATAGCACCGATAAATGCACCGGCTGTACGAAATGCAAAATACATACTGGGACCATATCCTGCCTCAATAGAGTTCAACCCGCTACGTTCCATTAATATCTTGGGTGAGGCAGTATTTATACCCACATCAACCCCTACTACGAATACAATACCTAAAAACAGACTTAGTATGGTTTTGTCTTTCAACAAACTAAACACCTCGGAAAATGTACTTGCCTTGTTTGTAAATGCCTCTTCCTGAATGGGTACAGACAGTAACCAAATTGTCGAAATAAGCGTAACTACAGCGTAAATCGGGAAGATATACTGCCAGTTGCCCAGGATAGATGCCGCAAAAGCCGCGATAAACGGACCTAAAAATGACGATATTGCTTTTACAAATTGACCCGCCGTTAAAACCGAGGTAAGTTTGTCGCCCTGCACCACGTTATTCAACAAGGGATTCAACGAAACCTGCAGGATTGTATTAGCAATTCCCAGCAATGCGAAAGCTACAAGCGACATGGTAAACGAGTATTCGATTAAAGGAATAAACATGGCGGCAATAGTGATAATATTGCTCAACAACACTGTTTTCTTTCGGCCAATTTTATTCATGAGCATGCCTGTTGGAATTGAAAACAGAAGGAACATGGAAAATAGTGCTACCGGTATCAGATTTGAAAGAGTATCCCTGAACTCCGGGCTATAGTTACCCAATAAATCTTCCTTAACATGGATAACCGTAATTCCCACCACATCGCAAAAGCCCATGATAAAGAACCCAAACAATACAGGCAGAATTTTAGCAATTGAATTTTCGTTTTTCATTGAATTTGATTTTCTTGTGATTGTAAATTAAATGATTTGTTCGGCAGCAACATCCATTTCGTTTAATGCAAAAGCATAAGCGCCCAGCGATATGGCTTTGCTTGCTCCCAGTTTTGAAACAGCCACACCTATTCTTTTTTCTGAATTGTAATTCACCATTTTATCTGTTCCCGGAACAAGCACATGGGTAGAACTTCCTTTTATAAATGCCTCCAGTTCCTGCTCATCATTAAGATAAAAAG
>JANJXE010000149.1 GCA_024709185.1 Paludibacter sp. | reverse complement strand
AAATTGGGTTTACTGTTACTAATTCAAAAATAAACAGCTAAACATGAAACGAGCATGTAAATACTTCACATCTTAGGTTATGGTAATTTGGGCATGCGAGTTACATACGACCGTTAAAAACAAATTATTACCGTATGAAATGCTTGTATTGTTATCAGGAATTATCCGCCGGCGAAGTTGATTTCCATGCTTCGTGCAGCAGGAAGTTTTTCGGGTCATCGCTGCTTCCTGAACTTGATTTTAATGATAGCCAGTTGAAGGAAATGGCTCTTCGAACCATTCAGAGCCAAATTGCGGTGACCGGCGTTCAACCTAAACTTTCGTTGCACCTGACAAACGGAGGAAGTAAAAAAGAACCCGGGCGTTTTACCATTGTTGGGATCAGCGGTGACTACATTTTAAAACCGCCTTCTCAGCGGTTTCCTCAACTTCCTGAAGTAGAGGATCTGACGATGCACCTGGCTGAAATTGCTGGAATAATAACGGTACCACACACCCTGATACGAATGAAATCCGGTCAACTGGCTTATCTCACCAAACGGATTGATCGCAAGGGTAAGTCGAAGATTCACATGGAGGATATGTGTCAGCTTACCGAAAAACTGACAGAGCATAAATACCATGCCTCTTATGAGCAAATAGCAAAAGCAATAATGAAATATTCGCTAAACCCGGGCCTCGATGTAGTGAATTTTGCTGAGATTGTATTATTCTCGTTTTTGACCGGTAATGCGGATATGCACCTGAAAAACTTTTCGTTGATTTACCAACCTGCTAACGGGCCGGTTTTGTCGGCTGCCTACGATCTGCTTTCTACTGTTTTGGTAAACCCCGCGGATGATGAGGATCTGGCACTGACCCTGAATGGCAAAAAGAAGAAATTGAATCGAAATGATTTTGAAGTAGCATTTCGTACGATGAGGCTCGACGCAAAGCAACAGGGAAATGTTTTTTCGAAAATGGAGAAAGCGAAATCCAGGTGGTTAGAATTTATCCGGTTAAGTTTCGTGAGTCCTGAGTTGAGAGAGAAGTACATTCAGCTTATCAATGATCGCTTTGAACGGTTAATGTTTAAATAATAAGCTCTAAAATTGTAAGTGTATTGACAATTTTAGAGCTTATTATTTTAGTAAGTTGAAGAAATCCGGTTCACTCCGGATCAGTTCCTGCTTATCTTTATTTTTACCACATACTCTTCAAAATCAAGTTCCGTGGCTTCTTCCAGTACTGGCACCAGTTCCAGCGCGGTACCAAGGGTTTGACCTGCAATGTAATCGGCGTATTCCTTTACAGCTTCGGTGATTTCCCGTCGGTCTTCAATCAGAATACTGATTTTGTCGGTGATTTCTAATCCACCCGATTTGCGAAGATTCTGGATACGGTTCACTAACTCGCGGGCAATGCCTTCGCGCAGAAGGGCTTCGGTAACGGTGATGTCGAGCGCTACGGTGAGCTTGCCTTCGTTGGCTACCAACCATCCAGGCATGTCTTCGGTGAAAATTTCGGCGTCTTCGGCCAGAATCTCCACGGTCTCTTCGCCAAGTTGAAGTGAGTAACTTCCGTTGCTTTCCAGCGATTTGATTTCAGCATTGCCAAACAAGGCCATCGCATTGGCAATGTCTTTCATCAGCTTGCCGTATTTCTTACCTAAGGTTTTAAAGTTGGGCTTGATCTTTTTAACCAGATTGGCCATATCGGCATCTGCCGGCAACACTTCCAATTCCTTAACGTTTACTTCGGCCTTGATTATGTCGGCTACCAACTGCAATTGCCGGAAGGAATATTCGTCGTAGGATGGAACTACTGCTTTCATCAATGGCTGACGAACCTTCTTTTCGGCTTTTCGGCGCAATGCCAGTATCATCGACGAGAGCTGCTGTGCCATCTGCATACGGTCTTCCAGTGCGGTGTCTATCAGCGATGTGTCGGCTTTCGGGAAGTCGGCTACGTGAACCGAATCGGCTTCATGGCGTTTCGTTACGGCATTCAAATCGAGGAATAACCGGTCGGCATAGAACGGTGCAATAGGTGCCATGAGCTGCGAAACGGTTTCCAGACAGCTGTACAGCGTTTGGTATGCTGCAAGCTTATCGGCATTCATTTCCCCTCCCCAGTAGCGTTTGCGGTTCAGTCGTACATACCAGTTACTCAGGTTTTCGCCTACAAAATCGGAAATCGCGCGTCCGGCTTTCGTTGGCTCGTAGTTTTCGTAATATTCCTGTACGTCACGAATCAAGGTGTTTAGTAAGGATAGTATCCAACGGTCGATTTCAGGACGTTCGGCCACCGGAACCTGTGCTTCGTTGCCGGTAAAACCATCCACATTGGCATACAGGGCGAAGAAGGAATAGGTATTGTAGAGCGTTCCGAAGAACTTGCGACGTACTTCTTCGATTCCTTCGATATCGAATTTAAGATTGTCCCAGGGAGATGCATTGGTCATCATGTACCAACGCAACGGATCAGAACCGTAGGTTTCAATGGTTGAAAACGGATCGACGGCATTGCCAAGGCGTTTCGACATCTTGTTGCCGTTTTTGTCCAGCACTAATCCGTTGGATATAACGCTTTTGAACGCCACCGAGCCGCGGACCATCGTACTGATGGCCTGCAGGGTGAAGCACCAGCCGCGGGTTTGGTCAACCCCTTCGGATAGAAAGTCGGCAGGGAAGAAGCTTCCCGATTCCACCAGTTCTTTGTTTTCAAACGGATAATGGAGCTGAGCATAGGGCATAGCACCTGAATCGAACCATACGTCGATGAGGTCGAGCTCGCGTTTCATGGGCTTACCCGTGGCCGATACCAGTATAATATTATCAACAAACGGCCTGTGAAGGTCGATGTTTTCAACTGCGTAATTTTCGGCTGTATATACTCCCGGCTGGAAGTTTTTAAACGGATTTTCGGTCATGAAGCCTGCTGCCACCGATTTGTTGATTTCGGTGATGAGTTCTTCTGCTGAACCAATACAAATTTCTTCAGTACCATCTTCACTGCGCCAGATGGGCAGGGGAGTACCCCAGTAGCGGCTGCGACTCAGGTTCCAGTCCTGCAGGTTTTCGAGCCATTTCCCAAAGCGGCCGGTACCGGTAGATTGCGGTTTCCAGTTAATGGTGTTGTTGAGCTCTATCATCTCATCGCGGCAGGCTGTGGTACGGATAAACCAGCTGTCGAGCGGATAGTACAGAACAGGCTTATCGGTACGCCAGCAGTGCGGATAGTTGTGTACATGTTTTTCGATCTTAAAGGCCAGACCCTGTTGTTTGAGCATGACACTCAGGTCGATATCGAGAGTCGATTCGCTGTCCTTTAGTTCATCGCTGTAGGCATTTTTAACGAAGCTTCCGGCAAACTGGCTGTATAATTCAACATTCATGGAAGTAGCCACAAAGGTAGAATCTAAATCTTCGAGACGGAAAAAACGTCCGCTTTTGTCAACCATAGGTTGGCGATTGCCGTCTTTATCGATCAGTAGCAATGCAGGAACGTCATTCGCTTTAGCCACACGGTCGTCGTCGGCACCAAAAGTTGGTGCGATGTGAACGATGCCAGTACCATCTTCGGTAGTCACGAAATCGCCGGTAATCACACGGAAAGCTCTATCTCCGGGATTCACCCAGGGTATGAGTTGTTCGTAGGTAATGCCCGCCAACTCGCTGCCTTTGCAGATTCCTGCTATTTCAAACGGAATATTCTTATCGCCTTCGGTGTAGTCTTCCAGTTTCAGCTCTGCATTTTTAGGATTGAAATGCGCATTTACCAGTTCCTTAGCCAGCACCAGCGATACCGGTTGATGCGTATACGGATTATAGCTATTCACCAATACATATTCTATGGTAGGGCCTACGCACAGTGCGGTATTCGAGGGAAGCGTCCAGGGTGTAGTCGTCCATGCAAGAAAGTAGCAGTTTTCGGGATGTTTCACTTCAAAAGGAAGTTTCGAAGCATCCTTCACTTTAAATTGTGCCACGCAGGTGGTATCCTTCACATCGCGGTAGCAGCCGGGCTGGTTGAGCTCGTGCGTACTCAGTCCGGTTCCGGCAGCAGGCGAATAAGGCTGAATAGTATAGCCTTTATACAATAGATTTTTGTTGTAAAGTTCTTTCAGCAGCCACCACAAGGTTTCGATATAACGGTTGTCGTAGGTGATGTACGGATCGTTCATATCCACCCAGTAACCCATTTTTTCAGTGAGATCTTCCCATTCCCGGGTATATTTCATCACATCGCGGCGGCAGGCAGCGTTGTATTCCTCTACGGTAATCGTTTTGCCGATATCTTCCTTGGTGATACCCAGTGCTTTTTCCACACCCAGTTCCACGGGCAGACCATGCGTATCCCATCCGGCTTTGCGTTTCACCTGATAACCCTGCATGGTTTTATATCGGCAGAAGATATCCTTGATAGCGCGTGCCATTACATGGTGAATACCCGGCATCCCATTGGCCGAAGGCGGTCCCTCGTAAAATACAAAGGTAGGATGACCTTCACGCATTTCAATACTCTTATGAAAGAGATCGTGCTCTTTCCAGTAAGCCAGCATTTCCTTGTTGATGTCGGACAGGTTGAGACGGGAATATTCGTTAAACTGCATAGTATGTTAAGTAGCTGATTAGTAAAGTTGAAATTGAGGCGCAAAATTACAAAAAAAAACGGAACGAACGTAACGTTTCGTCCTATAATGATGAGTCCCGCGATACATAAGGGGATAAGGTTTCGACGATTTGCAAAACCCGGAGTTAATACAAAAAAACTGTCCCCCGGGAAAGCCTGGAGGACAGTTTCTGACTGTATCTGCGGTATTTGCTTTTTAAAAGGCTTTACGCGATCCTGCCTGATACACGATCTTAAGTGCGTAAGCCCTTCGCAGTGCTTGTTTTACGTCAGTGATAACCCCCATTTTGGTGTCTTTATCGGCCTTAATGGAAACAGTCATCAGGTTCTGATCTTCTTCCTTCATGGCGCTTCGTTCGAGCACGATAAACGATTCGATTTCGGGCATATCAGCAAACTGGTCGTTCAGCTGAATGCGTGTTGAAGAACCAAATTGTTCGCGGAATTCAGCCATTGGCTCACCAATATAAATATAGCGTACCAACGATTTGTTTTCCATCTTCTGGATTTCAGTAGCCGTAGGAGGGATTACCCTTACCTTGTAGGTCACTTCTTTCATGGTAGTAACAGCCATGAAGAAGAACAGCAACATAAAAATAATGTCGGGAAGCGATGAGGTACTCAACGCCGGAGCTTCTTTTTTCTCCTTTTTTCTGATTTGTGCCATTAGTTACCTCCTCCATAATTTTTAGGTTCAGCCTCTGAAATTTTCTGAGGATAAACTTCCTGTACTACTTTCTGTTGATCCTCGTTGAGGTCCTTGAACGATTTTCCAAAATGCGTCTTCGACAATTCCTCACGAAGTTCATTGTAAGCTGCAACGAGCTCATTCTGAACATCGATATATACCTGGTATTGTGTGTCAACGTCGTTCTGAACAGAAATCACATGATCCTTGGTATATTCCAGCGGGCCAATCAGGTCAAAGTCGTTCATGACGCGTACCGGAAGGTTGGGATCATTATCTTTATTTTCAATGAACTCTTTGGCTTTTTCCTTCAGCTCCCGGATATTCAGCTCTTCACCTTGTACGAGCAACTGGTTCATGCTGTTGATTTTCACAACGAAAAGATTTCGTTTGTTAATATCCACATCCTGAGGCTGCTGATCGGGTGGGAGCGGTGGCGGGAGGCGACGGGTCAACCCTGTACTAACATTCATCGAGGTTGTTACCAGGAAGAAAATCAGCAGCAGGAAGGAGATGTCCGCCATCGAGCTCGCATTGATTTCATTTAATTTTCTTGCCATTTTTTTTAAATTAAATGGATTAATTATTTGAGCGAGGTGTAAATTCTGGCTCCAAAAATCGTTACTATCAAAATTACAAACAAGGCGTAGAAGGTGTAAAGGAACATGTCGGATACCTGAGCCCAGATACCTTCATTTTGCGTTCCTTCATATCCAATGATACTCATTTTTTCTCCACTACCCACCAGGTACGAAATCACGAATATTCCAAGGAAAAGTAAAATTGGAATTATGGATTTCAACGCATTGCCCGGATTTGCAATTAGTGATTTTACAAAATTATACAGTGATATACCAACGGCTACCACAATTACCAACACAAACAGGAAATATGTCCAGTATAGAATTGTATCTGTAAGAATGGGAACGTGTATTGCATCACCGGAAGCACTCATCAATGTTTCACTTCCCTGTCCCAGTGTGCCGAAAAATGCCAGCAACAGCAGGAATGAGAGGATCACAAGTGCTAATCCTATAAGTTTAACTGTTTTCAACATAGTGCTTCTTATTTTGAGTGTTTAACTATAATATCCAGCAGAGAGATAGACGCATCTTCCATGTCGTTGGTCAGCCCTTCAATGATGGTTAAAATATAGTTGTAGAATACCTGCAGAATCATTGCAGAGATAAGACCGAATACGGTTGTTAAAAGAGCTACCTTGATACCACCGGCTACTACAGTTGCAGAGATATCACCTACCTGCTGAATTTTGTCGAAGGCCTGGATCATCCCGATTACTGTTCCAAGGAACCCTAAAGATGGAGAAAGAGCGATGAAAAGTGCAATCCAGGTAAGGTTCTTTTCAAGAAGACCCAACTGAACACCACCGTAAGAAGCTACCGATTTTTCAACTACATCGATACCTTCATCGTAACGGGAAAGTCCCTGATAGAAGATAGAAGCTACCGGACCACGGGTATTTCTGCAAACTTCCAATGCTGCAGCTACACCACCTTTACTCCAGGCTTCGTCGATGTTTTCGAGCAACTTTTTAGTGTTGGTCGACGATAAGCTCAAATAAATAATACGTTCAATACTCAAAGCAAGACCCAGAATCAATGCGAAAGCTACAGGTGCCATCCACATAGCATCCCCTTCGATAAATTTCTGTTTCAACGCTTTGTGCATACCGCCCTCTTCAACCACTTCGGTTGATGTTGTTTCTACTTCTGCCTGAACAGCTTCTGTGGAATCAGTTGCTCCTGCGGCAATAGAATCCTGTGCAATGACACTTGAAATACTACCAAAAGCTAAAAGTGCCACGATTGAGAAAGTTGCAAATACCTTTTTCATTTTACCTTTTTTTTGAATTTTTACTTTGTTACTTTTTTTGAATTTACTATCTTAAAATGTTGTTTTTCAACTATTTGCGGAGAGGAAGAGATTCGAACTCTCGATACGATTCCACACCGTATATACGCTTTCCAGGCGTACCTCTTCAACCACTCGAGCACCTCTCCAAATTAGGGGCGCAAGTTAGCAAAAATTTGTGATATACAAGTTATCTTTATGCTAATTTGTTCCTTTTATCCAGTTTTTTTGACCCAAAAACGCTATTTAGTCAGTCATTTGGCCAAAATGAAAGAGCTTTTCTGCATTTTTTGTTGTTAGCTCTCTTATTTCTGTTTCCCCGATTTCGTATACCTCAGCCAGTCGGGCAGCAATAAGCGGCAACCAGGCGCTTTCGTTGCGCTTCCCCCGAAAAGGTACCGGTGCAAGGTAAGGTGAGTCGGTTTCCAGCACCAGCATCTCAACAGGAATTTCGCGCAGCACATCCCGCAAACCGGAATTTTTAAAGGTGGCTATCCCGTTTATACCCAGGTAAAACGTTCCCAATTGTTGAATAGTATGTACATGATCCAAACTTCCTGTAAAACTGTGAAAAATTCCTTTCAGACCTTTTCCGCGAAATTGTTCCATCACTTCGAAAGTGGCTTCAAACGAATCGCGCACATGAATGATGACAGGTAAATCGTACTCCAGCGACCATTCCAGTTGTTGAGCAAATGCGTCCTGTTGCTCTATTAAATGAATTTTATCCCAGTACAAATCGGTGCCGATCTCGCCAATGGCAATCCAACGGCGACGTTTCAACTCCAGTTCCACCAGTGTCAGTTCCCCGCGGTAGTTTTTGGCAATACTGGTTGGATGAACGCCTATGGCTGCATAGCAAAAGCCGGGATGAGCTGCTTCGAGATCCAGCATCCGTTTCAAGGTTGTGGAGTCAACATTCGGAAGAACTATTTTCTGAACTCCGGCCTCCACCGCCCGCTGTATCACCCTCTCCCTGTCGTCGTCGAATTCTTCGGCATACAGGTGAGCATGCGTGTCAATCATGTTTATTCCCACTCAATGGTTGCAGGTGGCTTCGAACTGATGTCGTACACTACCCGGTTTACTCCTTTTACCTTGTTGATGATGTCGTTGGAGACACGTGCCAGAAATTCATACGGTAATTGTGCCCAGTCGGCCGTCATGGCATCGGTGGAAGTTACAGCACGAAGTGCAACGGCATTTTCGTAGGTGCGCTCGTCGCCCATCACGCCTACCGACTGCACCGGTAACAGAATAACACCTGCCTGCCATACCTTGTCGTAGAGGTTCCATTCGCGCAATGCATTGATGAAGATGTCGTCGGCATCCTGTACGATGCGCACTTTTTCGGGGGTTATTTCTCCCAGAATACGTACGGCCAGTCCGGGTCCGGGGAAGGGCTGACGTTTAATAAGATGACGCATCATACCGAGCTCGGTGCCTACACGGCGTACTTCATCCTTGAAAAGTAATCGTAAGGGTTCACACAGTTTCAGATTCATTCGTTCGGGCAAGCCGCCTACATTGTGGTGCGATTTAATAACTGTACCGGTAATCGACAGCGACTCAATCACATCGGGATAAATCGTTCCCTGGGCCAACCATTTTACATCCTGTATTTTATGGGCTTCTTTATCAAATACATCGATGAAGCCTGCACCAATAATTTTCCTTTTCTTCTCGGGATCGGTTACGCCCTTCAGATTGGTATAAAAATATTCACGGGCATCCACACCGATTACCTTTAATCCGAGGTGCTCGTAGTCGCGCAATACTGTTTCGAACTCGTTTTTGCGCAACAGACCGTGATCCACAAAGATACAGGTGAGGTTGTCGCCAATGGCACGGTGAAGCAATACAGCTGCGACCGATGAATCGACACCGCCCGAGAGTCCAAGCACCACTTTATCGTTACCCAGCTGGTCGCGTAATTCCTGAACAGTAGTTTCAATAAAGGATGCCGGTGACCAGGTGCGCTGACTGCCACAGATATTCAGGAAGTTTTCGAGCAACAGAATGCCATCGAGGGTGTGATACACTTCGGGATGAAACTGTACGCCCCAGGTTTTCTCGCCTTCCACACGGTACGCTGCCAGGTCGAGATCGTTGGTGCCGGCGATACGCTTAAATTCGGCAGGCAGACTGGTAATCGAGTCGCCGTGCGACATCCAGATTTGTGATCCGGGCTGTATGCCTTTCAACAGCGGGTCGGTAGTGTCGACACTGGTAAGCTGGGCACGACCGTACTCGCGCGAACCGGCTGCTTCTACTTTTCCACCGGAAGAGTACACCATATACTGAGCGCCGTAGCAAATGCCCAATACCGGAATTCTTCCCCTGATGTTTGATAAGTCGGTGCCGAAGGCTGTTGGGTCGTACACCGAAAACGGGCTTCCTGAAAGGATAACCCCTTTAATGCCGGTGGTGTCTTCGGGAAACTTGTTGTAAGGTAGAATTTCGCAGTATTCGTTCAGTTCGCGGATACGACGTCCGATGAGTTGGGTGGTTTGGGAACCAAAGTCGAGAATAACAATCTTTTCGGTCATAAAGTAGTTTGAAATTTGCTGCAAAGGTAGAAAAAAATAGTTAGTTTACCATACCGATTCCGGCATGAACAGGCTACAAAAAATCCCGGAACAAAAGTCCCGGGAAAGGTTGAATCAGTTTGGTACTACTGTTTTTAGTTTATCCAGTTCTTCCTGTGTTTTAGCACGCATTCCCGGATTTTCCTTCACCATCTGGCGAAGTACTTCTTCAGGATAGCCGGGACGAATCACACCCGGAGGTATTTTCTTGTCGTTCATCAGGAACCTGCCGTTCTCTTCTTTTTTTACAACACCGTCGAGGTGTTTCACCAGCAGGTATTCGCCGAGTCGTTTCCACGCGCGGGTGGAGTTCTCGGCCTGGGAATGACTGAAGGTGGTGAGAAACTCGCGTGCGGCTTTCTCAGGAAGGTCGAGCGCAGTTTTATCAATACTGGGGATAAGGGTTTGAAAGTTTGTTTCCCAGTGTTGCTGTGTTTTCTTCACATCATCGATCATCAAACTGTATTTCCCATAGGCAAAGTTCGATACCTGGTTGAAAATCCAAAAGGCTGATGTTGGGGAGTATTCGAGTAAGCTGCCGTTGGTTTCGCTGTAGCAGTCGGGTACGCTGTTGATGCCACAATACATGGGTGCATATATAGTGAAGCGGGCATCGTCGACGCCAAACCATAGGATGCCACCGATATACGAAGGCAGCCAGTTGCGCATCTGAGCCACAAATGAAAATCCGGTTTGCTGGGTGGCAATGGGGCGTTCATGATAATAGGTCTGACCATCGAGATTGAAACTCAGGGGGCTCAGGCGCAGTTTGCTTCCGTAAAATCCGGCTCCCACCCCTTTGGTGATGTCGAGGTCGGTGCCTTCGTACTGGTCGCGCATGAAGGTCTTGAAATCCTGAACACTCAGTTTGCGGGCAGGTTTAACCCACAGGGGCATCCGTTCGGCCGACTCACCGCTGATGTAGGCCTGGTACTTGTCCATGCCGGTGCTGGCCTGACGGAAGAAGCTCCAAACGCGTGCTTCGCAGGCGCGCAGCGCTCCGTAATCGAGGGGAGCATACACGTCCGAAAAGCTGAAATCCTTGTTACGACCGTTGAAATAGCCCTTTTCCCGGGCAAAAGCGATAACGTCGGGGGCATACAGACAGTTGTTTTTATCATCAAAAGGGAAAGTAGTGATTCGTGCCTGGTTGGCATGAGCAGCAATGCAGTCGTCGGGTATGCGCATCGCTACCCAAACTGCGCCTTTGTTTCGTGGACCTTTGCCTATCATCTCCATGATCCATACCTCGTTGGGGTCGGCAATTGAAAACGATTCACCGGAACTGTAGTAGCCGTATTCCTCTACCAGCGATGTCATTACCCGGATGGCTTCGCGTGCGGTACGCGAACGTTGAAGCGCGATGTACATCAAACTTCCGTAGTCGATGATTCCTGTAGTATCAATAAGCTCTTCACGACCGCCAAAGGTGGTTTCTGCAATACTCACCTGGTATTCGTTCATATTCCCAATTACTGACCAGGTCTGAGTCGCTTGTTTTTTCTTAACCAGGTACTTTCCGGTATCCCAATCGTAAATATCGAGCATGGTACCTTCGGGATAAGTTCGGGCAGGGTAGTGGTAAAGGGATCCGAACAAATTGTACGAATCGGCTGCGTAGGTAATCATCGTCGATCCATCGACGGTGGCCAGTTTGCCTGCCAGCAGGTTGGTACATGCCATTACCTGGTATGTGGATGCGATGAGGAGCAGTAATAATGCTGTTTTCTTCATTCTTAACATATTATAATTTAAAAAGCCGAACAAAGATAATACAATAATTTTAAATTTTGTAATTTTGGCAGCTCAATACATCACACGACAAAGCTTTGAATACATGAATACATCCTCTGTTTTCCGACTTCTTTTTATTGCTCTTGTTTCCGGATTTACATTTTCGGTGAATGCTTCTCAGCCTTCTTATCCAACTGCTGATTCATTGCTGTTTATAAAACAGCTGTCGGAAATCACCGTTAGTGGTATTTTAAATACAAAACTGAACCTGCCTGTTCAAACCGTAACGTCCGGCGAAATTGAAACGAAGGCGCTGGTGAGTCCGGGCGATGTATTGCATCAGCTTCCCGGAGTGACACTCACGCGCGACGGAGCCTGGGCAACCTCGATTAACCTGCGCGGAATGCCTGAGTCGAAGCTACTGTTTCTGGTGGATGGTGACAGGATACAGACAGCTACGGATATCGCCGGCGCTTTGTCGGTGGTCGATCTGAGCAGTGTGGAACGCATCGAACTGGTAAAAGGTGCCGGATCCGTACTCTTCGGAACGGGCGCCTTGGGCGGTGTGGTTAATTATGTGATGAAACGGCCTTCTTATTCTAAAAACCGGCAAATTACCGGACGTGCGGGGACGGGACTGCAATCGGTAAATTCGCTCTGGCATTCGAATGCAGCAGTAAGTGTGGCCGAAAATAACTGGTACCTGCAACTCGATGGTTCGTATCGAACTGCAAAAAATTATACTACGCCCGAAGGAGCAATGCCCAATAGTCAGTTCAACGATGCAGCCTTTGGTTTGCGGGGTGGAATGCACTATGGCGATAATCAGGAATTGCTGGTGAGTTATCAGCATTACGAAGCCTGGAATGCTGGTTTGCCAGGAGGAAATGCCTTCCCGGCTACAGCAGAGGTGCGTTACCTGGGTTTTTCACGCAATCAGCTAAGCGGTGAGTACATTTTTACCGATGTGTCGGACCTGATTCGCGATCTTCGGTTTAAAGCCTATACGCAAAATGTTTCGCGGGAAGTGGAAAATGTAGTGAATCCCAAACTTGCCATTTTCCCGGGAAGTATGAACGTTACTTCGGGACTGCGTACTTCTGCCGACCTGTATTTCAACGATTACCATACCCTTACGCTAGGTGCTGAAGGATGGCAACGCAAGCAAACAACGACACGGGTACGCATCTCAACGGCAAACGATACTATTTTTACAGGCGAGCAACCCACTCCCTATGCTACCATGACCGATGCCGGATTGTTCGGACAGTACCGCTGGGTGGTTGATCCCAACCGGTGGAATATCAATACAGGTTTGAGAGTCGATTATATCCGAACGATGAACGATACAGCCTTTAAGGAAGTGTACAGGTATAAACTGAGTAAGGGTGAACGTACCACCCTGCCACACAATTCAACAGTACTGTTTTACGACCGTACTACCCATGAACTGGCCTATGCGGCACATATCGATGTGGAATACCAACCGGCCCGAATGCACCGACTGGTGTTGTCGCTGGCCAATGCCTATCGTGCAGCCTCCATGGAGGAGCGTTTTAAGTATATCGATCAGCAGGGAACGTTGCGGGTGGGAAATCCGGACCTGAAACCCGAGCAGGGAGTGTTTGTCAACCTGGGTTATACCCTGTCATCGCCCCGCTTTTTCCTGAAGACTGATGTATTTACTAATTACCTGTTTGATATGATTGCCGAAGAGCAGGGCTTTGTTGCGACACCTCTCGGACAAGTATCTCCTGCCTGGGTGAATAAAAATATTGAGGAAGCCTGGTATTATGGTGCCGAGCTCGATTTGAAATGGCTCTTTGCCCATGGTTTCGATGTTGAAACCAATGTGTCGTATGTATATGGTGTCAATCAGACTACCGGTGTAACGATGCCCTGGCTACCACCACTCAATGGCATGGTGAAACTGAACTATCACTTACCCAAAAAGCTTTCTACCTCGTTGATGCTGGAGTGGGAATATCAAACCCGGGAGACGCTGCCGCAGGTTGACCAGCACAGCTATGCAGTGCTGAACTGGATGTTCGATACTGCACCGCGTGCGATGGGTAAGATGGATATTCGTTTTGCCGGCGGAGTACGTAATATTATGGATACTGCTTACAATGCATGGTTCACCACCCTGCGCGGTATTAACCGACTGGAGCCGGGACGAAATTTCTACGTAAAAACAACGGTCAGCTGGTGATGAAAGGCCTGCACTTGCAGGGATGGCATTGCTGACCGGTATCGGAGATTTTCAGGGTATGTGCAGGAATTGAAACTCTTGTCAGGAAATGATACGGGTTACCAGTTTTCCTACCTGTTCCAGTCCTTCCACATCGGTTGCATCGAGCGCATCATACCGTTCGCTGTCGACATCGAGCACACCCAGCACCTCGTCTGAAGTTGTAAACACGGGCACCACAATCTCCGCAACCGACAGCGAGCTACACGCGATATGTCCCGGGAAGGCATTCACATCGGGAACCAGTATGCTTTTGCGCTGTTCCCAGGCAGTGCCACACACCCCTTTTCCCTTGCGAATGCGCGTGCAGGCCACAGGCCCCTGAAACGGTCCCAGTACCAGTTCACCCTCTTTCACCAAATAAAATCCAACCCACCACCATCCGAAGGTTTCCTTCAGAGCCGCAGCGATATTTGCCAGATTGGCGGTTATATCTGTTTCTCCTCCGATGAGTGCTTCAAGTTGCGGTAGTAGTTGCCGGTATTTTTCAGCTTTCGAAGCTGCAGCTTCAATATTGATTACTTCTGCCATACTTTTTCCTTTTTGTTATAAAGAATGTAAAGATATGCATTTCCCTTGTAATTTTTCAAATCTTTTTTTCTTACTTTGCAAGTTCGTAAAAAATCTATAAAGTAACTAAAGATGAAAAGCTTTCACAAACTACTTTTTGCAGTTGTGCTTGCAGGTATAAGCCTGTATGTTTCGGCACAACAACCAGCTCCGGTCCCTATGGACCCCAAAATCCGGTATGGAAAACTCGACAATGGGATGACTTATTACATCCGTCACAACCAGGAGCCCCGCGAACGCGCAGAGTTTTACATTGCTCAGAATGTGGGTGCTATTCTGGAAAACGATGACCAGAACGGCCTGGCTCACTTCCTGGAGCACATGGCATTTAATGGTACAAAAAACTTCCCCGGAAAACGAATCATTGAATATTTCGAGTCGATAGGGGTGAAATTTGGTACCAATATTAATGCATATACATCGCTTGACGAAACCGTATATAATTTGTCGGATGTCCCAACTACACGCCCCGGAATTATCGACAGTGCTTTGTTGGTGTTGCACGACTGGTCAAGCTTCATTACTCTTGCCGGCGAAGAGATTGACTCCGAACGTGGCGTTATCCGTGAGGAATGGCGTACCGGTGCCGGCGCTGAACGTCGTATGTGGAAAGCATCCAACTTGTTGAAATACCCGGGTTCGCAGTATGCCAAGCGCGATGTGATTGGGGATACCGCGGTTATCAATAATTTTTCGCACAAAACCCTGCGCGATTACTACAACAAATGGTATCGTCCCGACCTGCAGGCCATTTTAATTGTGGGCGATGTGGATGTGGATCAGATTGAAGCCCGCATCAAAACCATGTTTTCGGATATTCCGGCCAAAGCCAATGCAGGCGAACGTCCTATTTATGAAATTGCTGATAACAAGGAACCCATTATCTCAATAGTAAAGGATGCTGAAGCGCGCATGACCCGCATTGAACTGGAATACAAGCACAAGAAACTTCCTGCCGACCTGAAATTGTCGATAGCCGGCTATCTTACCGGTGCAATTAATAATTTGATTTCGACCATTATGGGTTATCGCTTTGACGAAATAACCCAGCGTGCCGATGCTCCTTTTGTGGGCGGTTATGCGTATTACGGTGAGCTGGTGAAATCGGCCGATGCATTTCAGTTGATGGTGGTACCTAAGGAAGGAAAAGAACTCGAGGGTTTGAAAGCAGTACTTTCTGAAGCTGAAAAACTGCGTCGCTATGGTTTCACCCAGTCGGAAGTGGAACGTGCTAAAACCGATATGCTGAAATCGATGGAGAATTCCTATAACGACCGCGATAATCAGAAAAACCGTAACCTGGTGCGCGAATACATCCGTCATTACCTCGATGCTGAGCCTATCCCGGGTATTGAATGGGAATTCCAGACCATGCAACAGATTCTGCCGATGATAAATGCCGACAGACTGAATCAGGTGGTGAAGAATTATGTGACCGACGAAAATCTTATCGTTTCGTTTATGGCTCCCGACAAACCCACTGTACTCATTCCTTCCAACGAAGTGATTCTGAAGACTATTGCCGAAGTTAAAAGTGCTGAAATAGCAGCCAATAAGGAAGATGACCTTAATAAGCCATTAATAGCAAGGGTACCAAAGGCTGGCAAAGTAAAAAAAACCACTAAAAATGCATCACTTGGAACTACTGAATGGATGCTGAGCAATGGTGTAAAAGTCGTTTTCAAACCTACTGAATTTAAAAAGGATGAAATTCTGATGTCGGCCTTTAGCGAAGGAGGTATCTCGAAGGTGAAGAAAGCCGACGACCTGGTATCGGCTACGCTCGCTGCGTCGGTGGTGGTTAATAATGGAATTGGCGAATTCTCGCAGGTAAATCTGAACAAACTGCTGACAGGTAAAATTGCCAGCGTAAGTCCGCAGATAGGCCCATACTCCGAAGGTTTCCGGGGTCGCTCTTCGGTTGCCGATTTTGAAACCATGATGCAGTTGATTCACTTGTATTTCACGGCTCCCCGAAAGGATGACGATGCATTTGCATCTCTGCAGAACATGTACAAGGCAGCCCTGGCCAACTCAGTAAGCGATCCTCGTGTAGCCTTCAACGATTCGGTAACGATGATGGTCAATAACCGCCATCCACGCACAGTGATTACTAATCTTAAGTCGCTCGAAAAGTTAAATCAGGATAAAGCACTGGCCATCTTTAAGGAACGTTTTGCAGTGCCTGCCGATTTTACCTTTGTACTTACCGGAAATGTAAATCCTGACGATCCGGCAGTGAAGAAAGCGATCCTTACCTACCTGGGCGGATTGAAATCGAAGAATAAAAAGGAAAGTTTTGAGGATGTAAAAATCCGCAAGCCCCGTGGATTAGCTAATACCATTTTCCAGCGCGACATGCAGATTAAGAAAGCATCGAACTTTATTCTGTACAGCGGCCATCTGCCTTACACGCTCAACAACCGTACAGCCATGACAGCTATCGGAAATATCCTGAACATGCGCTACCTCGAAAGTATCCGCGAAAAAGAAGGAGGCTCGTATGGTGTGGGTGTTCGTGGCTCAGCCAGCAATACTCCTATTCACGAAGGAGTGGTACTGATGCAGTTCGATACCGATCCCGAAAAACAAAAACGACTGATGAGCATCATTCATCAGGAAGTGAACGAGATTGTGAAAAACGGTCCGCGTGCCGACGACCTGCAAAAGGTGAAGGAAAATATGCTGAAGAAATATTCCGAAGACCTTCGCGAAAACAACTGGTGGCAGAGTACCGTTGTAACTTATTATCAGGACAATCTAAACCTGGTGGAAGACTATACTGCATCGGTTAATGCACTGACTTCGGCTACTATACAGGAGACCCTTCGTAAGATTGTTGAACAGGGAAATGTGCTCGAAGTAGTAATGCTTCCACAGGACTAAACAGTCGTAAAATGAACCAATTAAAGGCCGGGGTTTTTTACTCCGGCTTTTTTTCAAAGATTAAAATTACAAAATAAACGATTCAAAATTTGGATGATACCTGTTTGTTTTTGTTATTTTGCAGCTGATTTTTAACACAACAGACCATATATATGTCGAAAAACCTAGTCATTGTAGAGTCTCCCGCCAAGGCGAAGACCATTGAAAAATTTCTCGGAGCCGATTATCAGGTGATGTCCAGCTTTGGTCACATCCGCGATTTGGCTGAAAAGGGAATCGGTATCGACTTTGAAAATAACTATGCGCCTGTTTATGTTGTATCCACCGATAAGAAAAAAGTGGTGTCGGAACTAAAGAAAGCTGCCAAAGCTGCTGAAACGGTATGGCTGGCATCCGATGAAGACCGCGAGGGAGAAGCCATTGCCTGGCACTTGTACGATGAACTGAAATTAGATAAGAAGAATACCAAACGCATTGTTTTTCACGAAATTACCAAGGATGCTATTTTGCGGGCCATTGAAACTCCCCGCGAAATTGATGTGCACCTGGTGGATGCCCAACAGGCCCGCCGTGTGCTCGATCGTATCGTGGGTTTTGAACTCTCGCCGGTGCTGTGGCGCAAGGTGAAACCGTCGCTTTCAGCTGGTCGTGTTCAATCGGTGGCTGTTCGCCTGATCGTGGAACGCGAACGCGAAATCAATCTGTTTACTGCTGAATCGTCGTACCGCGTACAAGCCGTACTTAATGGAACCGATGTGTCGGGAAATCCTGTAGTAATCAAAGCCGAACTTCAACACCGGTTTGCTACCAAAGCTGAGGCATTGAACTTCCTCGAAAACAGCAAGACTGCATCGTATAAGGTAGAAGAGATCACCACAAAGCCGATTAAAAAATCGCCGGCACCACCGTTTACAACCTCTACCCTTCAACAGGAAGCCGCCCGTAAACTGGGCTTCCCGGTGTCGCTTACCATGCGGGTGGCCCAATCGCTCTACGAATCGGGAAAGATTACCTATATGCGTACCGACTCGGTGAACCTGTCGGATCTGGCATTGAATACAGCAAAGGCAGAAATTAAAGCAATGGCAGGCGACAGGTATGTGAAAATCCGCAAGTTTACCACTACTTCGAAGGGAGCACAGGAAGCGCACGAAGCTATCCGGCCAACCTATATGAATGCGCCTACTGTAACGGGAACTGCTCAGGAGCAGAAACTATACGAATTAATCTGGAAACGGACCATCGCTTCGCAAATGGCCGATGCAGAACTGGAGAAAACTTCTATCGTTATTTCAACCACTGCCGGCACTTCAAAATTTATAGCCTCCGGCGAAGTAATTGTTTTCGATGGTTTTCTTAAAGTGTATCTCGAGTCGAGCGATGATGAGGAAGCAGAAGCCGAAGGCCTCCTGCCACAAATGAAATCGGGCGAAGTGCTTGATGCGGCGGAAATTACTGCTCAGCAGCGTTTTACCCAACGTCCTCCACGTTACAGTGAAGCCAGTCTGGTACGTAAACTAGAAGAGCTGGGCATTGGTCGTCCTTCAACTTATGCACCCACCATAACCACGATACAGAACCGTACCTATGTGGAAAAAGGTGATCGTCCGGCTGAAAAACGTGAGTACAATCTTTTGACGCTTAAAAACGGCAAAATCAACGACAAGAATCACACTGAAAATACAGGAGCTGAAAAGGCCAAGCTTTTTCCAACCGATATTGGAATGGTGGTGAACGATTTTCTTACCGAATATTTCCCGTCGATTATGAGTTACGACTTCACTGCACGCATCGAAAAAGAATTCGATTCGGTGGCCGAAGGAAAAGTGAACTGGGTATCATCGATTGATTCGTTTTACAAAAAATTCCATCCTATTGTAGAAGATACACTGAAGAATTCGGAACGCCAGTCGGGCGAACGTATTTTGGGCACTGACCCGGTGAGTGGTCGTCAGCTTTCGGTAAAGATTGGCCGTTATGGACCAGTGGCACAAATCGGCACTGCCGAAGAAGACGAAAAACCACAGTTTGCATCGCTTCGTAAGGATCAGTCGATTGAAAATATCAGTCTGGAAGAAGCACTCGAGTTATTTAAACTGCCGCGCACTATTGGTCAGTTTGAAGAAAAAGATATGACGGTAGCCATTGGTCGTTTTGGGCCGTATATTCGTCACGATGGAGCTTTTTATTCCCTGCCAAAAGATGTCGACCCCATGAGTATTGGAGCTGATGCAGCGGTAGAAATTATTATCGCCAAGCGTGAAGCCGAACGAAACAAGGTGATTAGTGTACTGGGCGAAAAAGGAGAATATCAGGTGCTGAACGGACGTTTCGGGCCGTACTTCACTTTTGAAAAAACGAATTACAAAATTCCGAAAGGAACCGATCCTGCTACGCTTACTGCTGAGGATTGTGCGGAGCTGGTGGCCAAACAGCCTGCAGCCGGAGCGAAGAAAAAAGGATTTACCCGGAAGAAAAAATAAGCAGCCGAAGTGCTGAGGCTTATAGTTGAAAAAGACCGCGAGTCAATTTTAAAAGATCAATCACTACAGTATGAAACAGCTCTTTCTTATTTTACTTCTTACTGCCGGATTAACCGCAGTTCAGGCACAATCGCCCTACGCACACAGTGATGAGCCTGTGTTGGTATATTCACTTCCGGCTACCGAATTGATTTTCGATCTCGAGATTGAGAAGATTACCGAAAAGCCCGGCGTGTTTTACCAATATTCACAACGTTACCTGGCAGCCAATAGGGTAGTAACCGAAGAAACGGTGAACTATCAGCTTAAATCGGTACGTATGACAACGCGCCCCGTGGTGGATAAAGCATTGCGTTTTTCTGTTTCGCCTGAATTGGTTCCGGGACTGGTACTCACGCCCGAAGGCTTGCTGGCCGGTGTGAATGTTCCCTCGCCCCGAAAGGTCATTAAAGAGCATCACATCGAACGCCGCATGGAAATACCTACTGCCCGTCCCGAAGGGATGATAGCCCTGAATCAGGAATACATGATGGCCGGTTCGACTGCCAAGATGGCCGAAGGAGCAGCCTATCAGATTTATGCCATCCGTGAAAGCCGCCTGAACCTGCTGAGTGGTGAAATGGAGCATCTTCCTGCTGATGGTGAGTCTCTGAAAATAATGCTACAGGGACTCGATCGTCAGGAGCGCGAACTTACCGAGCTGTTTACCGGCCAGGTGCGTAAAGAAATCATTCATCACCGCATCAGCCTGGTTCCCGATTCTTCGCAGCACGAAGCCTTGTTGTTCCGCTTATCCACTAAACGGGGAGTAGTTGCCAACGACGACCTGGGTGGTGAACCTTATTACCTCGCCATCGATCACGATCCTATTCCTGTTACAGCTCCCGTTGTAGATAAAACAAAAGGATCCAAAAAATCGAAAGCCCCTGCGCCTGTTGTTGCTCTTTATACCGTTTTACCTGTAAATGCTACTATCGAAGTAAGCGACGGTGTGAATACGCTGCTGCGCGAACAGGCTTCTATCTCACATTTCGGAGTGTTGTTATCCCACGATGCATCGCTTTTTAAATCAAAAACTATTCAGTTGGAAGTTGACCCCGCCACAGGAAGAATGGTTCGGATACAGGAAATGGCACCGGCGAAATAAATGCTGCGAATACAGAAAATGAAACGAGCAACATAAAAGCTAAATGAATTCATTAAAGAGCCGTAGTTTCATAGAAATTGCGGCTTCTTTTTGATAAATAGCATTATTTTCGATATAACTTCCAAAGGGAATATCCACTAGCCATCAACACAAGTACAAATAATCCATCGGGGATCGGAATTTGTTCGCTGCTAAGTGGATCGGAGCCGGGGTCGGCGTTAGGAGGATTGATAGGCTCCTCGCCTGCTTTGAATGGGCGTGGCTGAATTTCCAGATTATTCTGTGCAATAACAACTGCACCCTGAGGACGTACTGACGATTCCGACGTGCCACGTCGTTGACCAAAGAATGCTCCGGTGCCCATTCCTCCCGATATACCTCCTAATTCTGTGTTAACCTTGTCGCTTGGTCGTGTTGCATACACCATCGGTTGGTCAGCTGTACTCCGAAATCCAGAGCTGCGACGTCGTGTCAGGGAATTATTCCCGGGCATAGCGCTTCCTTCCTGCGGATTGGCCAGCATCAGACTGGCTGCAAAAGCTTCAGCAGTAGGAGGCACACCAGTTACGTGGAGTGTTGAACTTCGACGGTTGCGACCACCGGCATTTACATTCGGTCCCGAATAACTGTTTCCAATACGCTTGTCGCCGGAAATGCCCAAATTAATGCGCCCGGAAGAGGCCTCGGTATAGTGCATCAGGTTTTGTTTTTCAAATTCGTCAAACACCCACAGATAGGCAAAGTATAGGCCTACCAGCAAAGCGATGGTGAAGAGGATGCTTACAATTGGTGTGTCGAAACGGTTCATTGTTAGTTAAGAATTAGTTTAAAGGTTTTTCCCGAACTGAAATGAGCGATGTAAACCCCTGACGGAAGATTTGTCGGGTAACGGTTGCGCGATCCTTTGAGTGAATTCAGCACGAGCCGGCTTCTACCCATGGTGTCGAATAAAGTAACTGTTTGATCTGTTGATGAGAAATTATTTAATACAATGTCGTTTTGCAGCGCATATGCCAGAAGTTCATCAAAATTATCGTTCATACCAGCCTCTCCACCTACACGTATACGGAAACGTTTTACAGGATCAGTTGCTGAAGAGCTAAACAGATAGCGGGCGTTGTTAGATGAAATGTCGGTAAGGCTCCCATTGAGAAGATCTTCCAGATAAATTCCCTGCTGATACCGGTTTTCAATACCGTTATGTTTGAATATGATTTCGTACTGTATATCAGTGCCCGGCATGAAACCAAGTGTTGTATTGTGAATATTGTTGGTTGTATGTACCTGATAGTCGCGGTCGGGCAATAGGGCAAAAAGCCGTGGAGCCGAAGGATTAGTGATTAGTTTTTCCCCATCCCAGCCATTGTCGAAGCGATTGCTGCATTCACCATGCGTAAATAACCAAAGCCGATCGTTAAAGTTACGTCCTTTCACATCGATCAGTGTGTAGGGAAGATTCGTGCTTGTTGTCTCGTTTGCTGGTATCTGGGAACTTTTATCCGCTGTTAATTGGCTCCCGGGTGTGCCGGAGATATTCACGGGATTAGTTTGCCGGGGTACACGTTGGGCAGTAGTATTGTTTGTAATTACAGTATTGTAAAATATTTCAAAGGTGAAGCTTTCCGGATTACTTGCATCTTTATTTAGTTTTTTTACTAAGAAGCCCTGCATTGAAGGAATTTTCCGGGTAAGTCCTGTAGGTGTTGTAGCCAGTTCTTTTGGAATGGATACGTACTGACCAGCAGCTTCACCAGTTGTTCCACCTCCGTTTACCCAATCACCATAACTTCCTGTATTGTATAAATATACAGTTGCTTCTGTTTCTGCTCCAAAGCTTATCTGGGTGATGTCGATAGCAGCCGTATAGGGATTAGCGAAGATGTATTGCCCGGGGAATGCAGCATCAGGGTAGTAAATCAGAGGATCGTTGGCATCGCGAAGAAAATTCCCGTTTTCCAGCGTTCCGGCAAAGGTAATGGTGCGAGCAGTGTTATGCGTTATTTCATACCCTGTGTAAGCCGAAAGTGATGAGCTGTTGTTCAACGGTTCCCAAAGCGATCGGATGATAGGTGCTTCTGAGGTCCCAAGATTAGTACTTCCTGCTGGATTGTATTTTCGTACAAATGATCCATCGAATGTAGGAGAAGCCGTAGTTAGTTCCCGAAGAGGAATTCCAAAATATTGCCAATTGTAATAGTTGCCCGCAATTGGTTCTGTTGATTTAAAAGCTTTGGAGTACATCTCAACCGTAGCACTTACCGGATTCTCCAGTGAGTTAAAGTACACCAGACTGCCATTTGGTTGATTGGCTGCCGATTTAATCAGGATTCCGCTCGTCCCTGCATTGTTTACGATGGTAGTAGCCGTCATAGCAGTTCCGGTTCCTATTTCAAGCCGGGCTCCCGAATTAATGGTTAGCAGTGTAGCAGAAATATTGGCTAACGCGGGTAAGGATACGCCTGCGGTGTTATCGATAGTGAGATTAAAATAGGAAGCATCAACCAGTGTTTGTGCTGTAGTGCCATCGTAAACTATGGTGCCATCGTACGATGGTTTTACCGGTAAACTGTTTTTTGTAAAAATTGTATTGTCATTTTCCAGGGTCCCCGTTATGGTGACATTGCTGTTTTCACCAATATACAGTTCTCCGATGTTTGTCAGGTTGCCGGTAACACTAAGCGTATTCGCACCTGTTATTTCAAGGGTTGCGCCGCTTTCTATGAGTAAGGATTGGGTGGTTGCACCGCTTGCATTAATGATTGGTTGGTTGGTGACATCCGGAATGAGCACGTCGTCTGTGGATGTAGGAACACCACCGCACCAGTTTCCGGCAACAAACCAATCGGTGCTTACGGATCCATTCCATGTGACGAAAGGATTTACAGTAATTTGAGCGCTGCCTGATGTAAAGCCGGAAGTACGCGTGCAGTTTGCATCGGTAACAGAAACCAGGGTGTATGTGGTGGTGACATTAACAGGTCCAACTGTGAAAGGAGTGCCGGAAACTACATCTTCCACTAAAATATCATCTCCTCCTGTATTGTAGGTGATATCGTAGGGGCCTGTGCCCAGGGTAGCAGTCCAGATTAGCTCGCCTATGGTTCCTTTACAAATATTCGATTGCGCTGTACTTAAACTACCCTGAGGTTGAGGATTAACAGTCAGGGTAGCTTCGCTGGAAGTCGCAAAACCCTCGCAGGGTCTAATCACATTTACACGGTATTTGTACCCGTCCATGCTGTAAGTTGGACTTGTAATTGTAAGGATAGCAGTGGTAGCTCCCGAATACACACCTCCGTCGCTAACAGTCGACCAGGTTTCTCCAATTTTTACTTCCCAACTGTAAGTAAAAGTTTCTCCCTCGATAGCTGTTGCTACAACTGTAAAGTTTAGCGTGCTATTAAGCTCGCATCCGGTTTGACTGGCAGGTTGGGTGGTTATCGTTGGAGGCAGACATTCATCACCGGCAGTAAAATCACTAAAAGTGCTGATGCCGGTTATGGTAAAGGTATTGTTATCCCGGGTAGCAGGAATAGCTGTAAGTGTCGAACCCGAATTGCCATCTCCTTTTAATATAACAGGTGTGCCATAAATTGGAAAAGCAGCATCGGTCAGTTGTATCGTATAGGTTTCGGTACCTGATGGCTGTGTAATAGTCCAGTATCGTGAAGAGAAAGCTCTTGTGTTGGATGGTAAAACTCCGGAAATTGAGCTCTCGATTTGTTCGCTTTGAATAGTTGTAGTGCCTGTTTCTCCTGAAGTTCGGGTTACTGTAACCGGACGATAGATTCCATTTTTACCAATAGGGAATAATTTGGAGGTCGTACCGCAATAGTCCATTGCCAGTTTACCTTCCACATAACTGGTATTACTTTGGCCTGAAGTGCTGGCATCACATGATAATTCAAGTTTGTTTGTACCGGTGTTCACTATGCCGTTACTTAAGGTGAGGGCCCCGGTAAGTTGTTGGTTTTTCTCCAGCGTCAGGCCCTGCCCGTTGTTCACAGTCACATTTTTAAGTGCTGATGCAGTGTTCCCTTTTAATTTTTGGGGAATGGTTCCATCAAATACAATGGTACTCGATTGGGCATCAATA
>JANJXE010000493.1 GCA_024709185.1 Paludibacter sp. | reverse complement strand
GATCACACAATGCAAGAAGCGTCGCTGCACGGTCGCTTGCCGACACGCCCGAAGTACAACCCTCGAGCTTATCGATACTAACAGTAAATGGTGTGGTATGAATTGAAGTATTATTTGTTACCTGCATATCCAGGTCAAGTTCATCACAACGTTCCTCGGTGAGAGGGGCGCACAACAAACCACGACCATTGGTGATCATAAAATTAACTGTTTCCGGTGTTATCTTTTCTGCGGCACATATAAAATCACCTTCGTTCTCCCGGTCTTCATCATCCACCACAATAATTACTTTTCCAGCCTTGATGTCGGCAATGGCTTCCTCAATTGTGTTCAAAATTTTTTCCATACTTTTTATGTATTATAGTTTTCCTCTTCCTCAGAAGAAGGTGTTAAACGTAGTACGCTATATACTTTCAATTTTAATCTACGGTACATCCGGTTATACAATTCACTGTTGAAAAGACTCGCATCAACAGCGGCCTTGTAGGTAAGAAATACCCCCAGGGGAAACAATACTGAAGTACTGAGCCACATACCCTGCCAGGCTTCCCAGATTCCTTCACGCGCCATTTTATAACCAGTGAGGTCGATAATGTAGTAAATCACAAACATGATGACCGATACCACCATCGGAAATCCTAATCCGCCCTTTCGAATAATGGCACCCAACGGAGCACCGATAAAGAAAAAGATAAGGCAGGCAAAGGAAAGCGCAAATTTCTTATGCCACTCTATTTTATGCCTGTTGAGATACATCTGTGGTTCACCCAGTATCATTTTATTATACTGAAGATGATCGCGCATGGTTTTAGCCTGTTGTACAGCATTCGTCATAATCTGCTCCATAGTGGCTTTATCTTTCGACATAAATACCGAATCGGCATTGTAAGCCGCAAGATTAACTTCAGGACCAATTTCAAAACTCCTGTCGGGCCTATACGTACGACCCAGGTATTTTGTATTCAACATCTCGGTTACCTGTTCAGCACTCCTTAAATTGATGATCTGTTGAACCGAATCTATTGAATTCTGTAAACCCCGGATATCTTTGCTGATGTGCTGATCCTGTAACAGAGATTCATCGTAGCGGTTAAAATCCGAATCGAATTCATACAACAATTCTTTATATCCAAAAGTTTCGCGCCGGTACGGAATACTGTTGGTCTGGCTCATCCGTTGTTTCTTAAAATTCTCAAAACTTTCACCCTGTATGAGCGTTAGCAAAAGATATTTACGATCGGCAGTAAGTTCAATATAACCCGTATCGGCAACCATTATTGCGGCATTATTAAATCCTCCGGAAAAATCGTAAATCATCAGGTCTTTCAACATTCTGCCTTCCTTGGAACGGACGTACAGGTTTACACCATTAATACCTGAATAAAATTCGCCGACCGGAATATCGAGCTCTGGTGCTTTATGGCGTATGGAAAATAAGAGTGTATACAGATTTTTTTGTGTAATGGGCAACACGTTGTTGGAGAAAAAGAAAGCCGAAACAACTACAACAGCAATAAAAATAATCAATGGGCGAATAATGCGAAAAAGCGAAATGCCAGCCGACTTCATCGCTGTAAGTTCAAAATTTTCTCCCAGATTTCCAAAAGTCATAAGTGAGGCCAGCAAAATAGCAAGTGGTAAAGCCAGCGGAACCAGGGTAGTTATGGCATATACAAAAAATTCGGCAAGCACATCCCAACCGATGCCTTTTCCCACCATATCGGAAAAATACTTCCACAAAAACTGCATCAGCAGAATGAAAAGTACAATCAGAAAAGTCATGATAAACGTTCCCAGGAAACGTTTTAACACATATGCATCGATCTTTTTAATAAAAGACATGAAGATAGAATTTTGGCCCACAAAGGTAGCGAAATAAGTTCAATCCGCAAACAACAGAAAAGCCTGTTGATTGCGGATTGAAGTGGTAAAAGCGTGTAGGATGGAGAATCAGCGCAAACCGTTGCGTTTGAGTAAAGCGTCGATAGTTGGTTCCTGACCTCTGAATCGTTTGTAAAGCGTCATCGGATGTTCGGTACCTCCTCTTTTCAGGATATGCTCGTAAAACGACTGAGCTGTTTTCTGATCGAAAATGCCCTTTTCAGCAAACACCGAATAGGCATCGGCATCGAGCACTTCGGCCCATTTATAACTGTAGTAACCGGCAGCATAACCACCTGCAAAAATATGACTGAAGGTAGGGCTCATTCCTGCATCCTTTACAAGTGGAAGAATGCGTGCTGGTTCCATAGATTCGTACTCCATCTGCATCACATCACCTGTAAAAGGTTGTTCGAGGGTATGCCATGCCATATCCAGGAAGCCAAAGCTCAACTGGCGAAGGCAGAGATAGCCTGTAATAAAGTTTTCCGAATCCTTGATTTTCTGAATTAACTCAGCCGGAATGGGTTTGCCGGTTTCATAGTGAACTGCAAATTCATCCAGGAAAGCCTTTTCCGAAGCCCAGTTTTCCATGATTTGTGAAGGTAGTTCTACAAA
>JANJXE010000137.1 GCA_024709185.1 Paludibacter sp. | reverse complement strand
AGCCGTCCCGAGTTCAACAGTATCCATCCGCTGGCACCCCGCAACCAGACCGAAGGGTACAACGAGATGATTGCCAATCTGGAAAACTACCTTTCTGTTATTACCGGCTTTGCGGCTTGTAGTCTTCAACCCAATTCCGGTGCATCCGGCGAATTTGCCGGACTCATTGTGATGCGCGAGTACTTCCTTTCGAAAGGGGAAACACAACGCAAAACAGTGCTTATACCTGCTTCAGCACATGGTACAAATCCTGCCAGTGCACACCAGGCCGGACTTGATATTGTTGTTATTAAATGCGACGAAAACGGCAATGTGGACCTTACCGACTGGAAGGAAAAAGCCGATCAGTACAGGGATACCCTTTTTGGATGTATGGTTACCTACCCTTCCACCCATGGTATTTTTGAACCGGCCATTCGCTGGATGTGCGATGTGATTCACGAAAATGGTGGTCAGGTGTACATGGATGGTGCCAATATGAATGCGCAGGTTGGACTTACCAATCCCGGAATTATCGGTGCCGATGTTTGCCATCTTAACCTGCATAAAACCTTTGCCATTCCTCACGGAGGTGGCGGTCCGGGCGTAGGACCGATTTGTGTGGCTGCCCATCTGGCTGGTTTTTTTCCATCAACGGATAATGGATTGAACACCGTTGCAGCTGCACCTTACGGTAGTGCAGGCGTATTGCCCATCACCTATGGATACATTCGCATGCTGGGAGAAGAAGGAGTTACCGAAGCTACTAAAAACGCCATCCTGAGCGCGAATTACCTGGCTTCGCGTTTGGAAGGTAGCTATGAAGTGCTGTACAAAGGCGAAAATGGTCGTGTGGGTCATGAATTGATTTTGGACTGTCGTAATTTCAAAGGTACCGCAGGTATTAGCGAAACCGATATCGCCAAGCGTCTAATCGATTATGGCTTCCATGCTCCCACACTGTCGTTTCCTGTACATGGCACCCTGATGATAGAGCCTACGGAAAGTGAACCCAAAGCGGAACTCGACCGTTTTGCCGATGCCATGTTGCAGATTTACAATGAAATAAACGAAGTGGCTGAAGGTATTTATCCGGGAGATGATAATGTACTGGTGAATGCCCCTCATCCTGAATACATTGCTGTTGGTGATGAGTGGAACCACTCCTATCCGCGTTCGAAAGCTGTGTATCCGGCTGAATGGGTAAAAAACAACAAGTTTTGGGTGAATGTAGCCCGTGTTGACAATGCCTTTGGTGACCGTAACCTGGTGTGCAGCTGCCCTCCAACGATGGACTGGAGCTTATAGAGTTAAAAAGTGTTTCAAAAAATTCAATATTTCAAAATTCAGAAACACTTTGAATTATAATGTATGAAATCGACTATCTTTGCACGGTTTAAATTGTAAAATATGATAGCAGCTTTTATAGTATCTGCAGTGCTCTTGTTTATAGGCATTCTTCTGTTTGGGATACGGGTATTCTTCATAAAAAATGGTGAATTCCCCAATATCCACATCGGAGGCAACAAGGCACTGAAAGACAGAGGAATAGCCTGTGCCACCTCACAGGACCGCGATGCACAGAAACAGCCATCAACACTGGCCAGTAAAGCCAACGATATGGTAAACGACATGATTCAAACTTTCTAAAATAATTTTTTTATGAAGAACATTTCCCTTATTGTAAATGCAGTACTTGGTGTAGCTGTCATTATTCTGTTTATTTTGGTATTGGGCAGCAGAAAAAGCAATGGTACGCCGGGTATACAATTTGGCGGAGATTCCACCCTGACTGTGAAATTACCGATAGCCTATGTAAATGTTGATTCGCTTTTACTGAATTATCAGTTTGCAAAGGAATCAAACGAAACGCTGTTGAAAAAGCAGGAAGATTCGCGCCTGGATTTGAATGTACAAGCCCGTCAGTTACAGGGTGAAATGGCCGAGTTTCAGCGCAAGCTTGAAAACAACGCCTTTCTGAGCCGCGAGCGTGCCGAGCAGGAGCAAAACCGACTAATGCGTAAAGAGCAGGATCTGCAACAACTCAATTCCAAATTATCGCAGGAACTGATGGAAGTACAACAAAAGATTAGTGAGCAGTTGCGCGATACGATTAATGCTTTTCTGAAAGAATACAACAAGGATAAAAAATACGAGATGATTCTTAGCAATACTTCCAGCGATAACATCCTGTTGGCTGGAGAAGGTTACGACATCACCGCCGACGTTATTGAGATGCTGAACGAGCGCTATAATAAGAAGAAAAAATAAGAACCAGACGGTTAGAAATTGAAAAGAGGAATAACGAAAGTTGTTCCTCTTTTTTGTGCAAAAATATGCTATTAGTATATTTTCAGATGAATTTTGAATAAGAAAAACACTTTTCCAATGAAAATCAGCATCAAAATTTACACTTTTCCGATTTTTGTATCGAAGTTGGTTTCATTTCTTATTGCACTGTTTTCAGATACTCATAACTCACCCGCACACTTTCCATCGGATCCATGGTGTATTTCTCCACTTCTACAATCATCTTCTTTACATCGGCTACTTTCACTGATTTTAAAATGGCATCGAAGCCTACCATGCCGCTCTGACCCAGCTCTTTGTGGTCTTTCAGGTGAAGATGCTCGAAACGGCCGGGATAGGTAGTAAAATATTCTACAGGACTGTAACCGCCTCTTACTACCCAGTACACGTCCATCTGGAAGAAAACTTTTGACGGGTCGGTGTTTTTCAGCATGTAATCGTACATCAGCTGGTCTTCTATTTTCTGAAATTCGAAACTGTGGTTGTGGTAACCGAAACGAATGCCGGCTTCGTTGCAGCGACGACCGATTTCGTTGTAGTAATCGCAGTAGATTTTCAGATCGGCCAGGGTTTTGGGCACAGGCATCGAGGGAACTACGAGGTAGCTCATGCCGGCTTCCTTGTGCGCTTTAATGGCCTGATCCCACCAACTCCAAACGGCTTGCCAGTCGGTCTTAGATGGTTCATCGGCCAGGCGGCGCTGAGTGTGCGAAGAGAGAACCTTCATGCCGGTGGCTTCAATAGCCTTGCGAAAATCGGCGGGCGACATGCCGTAAAACTGTCCGTCGCTGTATCCGGCGGCTTCAATGCCAGTAAAACCTATAGCGGCCAGTTTTTTCACTGAGCCGTGAAAGTCTTGTTTAATTGCATCGCGGATGGAGTATAACTGAATATACATTTCCTGCTTTTCAGCAGCGGGTTGACAGGCCATTGCAATCATAGGAATAACTACTGTGGTAAGTAAAAGAACGACTTTTTTCATGTGTAAATAATTGTTTTTTAATGGTCACATGGAACTCGCATTCAAACATTATCATTCCCTTGGATGTAAAGTAGGTACATGCTCGTTTCATGGGATGGATTGTACTTAAACACTACAGGTGTTCGTCATTCCAATCCGGAATTCGGAACACCTGTAGTTTATTTACTACTAACTTATTCTAAAATCTTAATTTTGATATTGCGGAACCACACATCATCGCCGTGATCCTGAAGTCCGATATATCCTTCGTGAGCATCGCCACCGGCATTCAGGAAGTTTTCCCAGCCTTTGAACTTGCTGTTTTCAACCATCGACTTCCAGTCGTCGGTCCACAAGTGGTATTCCACTACATTCTCACCGTTCTGAATGTGAACCACTGTGCCTTTATACACAATGATACCGGCTGTATTCCATTCACCAAAGGGTTTCGAATTCTGGGGAACCGCCGGTACCAGGTCGTACAGCGATGCCGACTGGCGGTTACCATCCTTACCCAATTTAGCATCCACATGATTTACATTGTCGAGAATCTGATACTCGGGCGATGATTTCCAAATTGGATCGCCTTCAATTTCCTGAGCCAGGTAAAACACTCCACTGTTACCTCCTTTGGACACTTTCCACTCAAAGGATAGTTCAAAGTTCTGAAATTTGCGGTCGAAGATAATGTCACCGCCGTCTTTGTTGCCGGCTTCTCCTTTTCCTGAACCACTGATTTTTATGGCTCCATCTTCGATCGACCAGGCTGCCGGAATATCGGTGCGACCATACCCACGCCATCCTTCC
>JANJXE010000134.1 GCA_024709185.1 Paludibacter sp. | reverse complement strand
TGAAGTGTATGCAGAGTTGGATGAAGTTGAATTGGGAAGATTGCGTTTCTTTGTTGACGAGGCAGCAAAAAGAGATATTAAGGTCTTATTCGATTTGCACAATTATGGTCGCAGGTACATCAATAACAAAAGATATATTATTGGCGGAGACAGTTTATCTATAGAGCATTTGAGCGATGTTTGGAGTAAAATTGCCAATGAGTTTAAGGATCATAATAACATATATGGTTACGGACTGATGAATGAACCACATGATATGCTTGATTCAACTCCCTGGGCAAAGATTGCGCAGGCTTGTATCAATGAGATTCGTAAGGTAGACGCAAAAACAACTATTTTTGTGGGAGGTGACAGCTGGAGTTCGGCTGAACGTTGGATGGAGTTTAGTGATAACCTGAAATATCTTTATGACCCATCAGACAATCTGGTATTTGAAGTACATGTGTATTTTGATATTGATGCCTCCGGTACCTACAAAAAATCTTATGAAGAGGAAAAGACTAATCCTTACAGGGGGATTGAACGTATGCAGCCATTTATTAAGTGGTTGAGTGAAAACAATAAGCAAGGTTTTGTTGGTGAATACGGTGTTCCCGATAATGATGAAAGATGGCTGGTAAGTTTGGATAACTTTTTAAAATACATACAGAGTAAAGGTTTGGGTGGTGCCTATTGGGCTGCCGGACCAAGGTGGGGAAAATATTTCATGGCCATAGAGCCTATCAACGGAGAAGAAAGACCACAAATGAAAGTGGTAGAGAAATACTTAAAAACCAATTAGTTAGTTGTTGAGATTTTTTTTGGAGGAACAGATGGTTAATGAAATGAAACAAAATATGATCAGCGCTCAAATAAAACGGGAGAGGAAGGCAGTTCAGGTGGAGAGTTTAAAGTGGGAGCTTGGTTATAGTGCCGAACAAAATCAACAGCCTGATAAGTTCATCCCTGCTGTAGTTCCGGGATCTGTACAGCTTGATATAGCCAGAGACGCAAACTATCCCGACTATAATTATGCCGATAATTATAGGTTGTTTCGTTGGATGGAGGATATGTATTATACATATAGGACGAAATTCGATTTGCCGAACCTGAAATCAAATGAAAAGCTTTGGTTTGTGTCGAAAGGAATTGATTATCAGTTTGAGATATATTTCAATAATAAGTTGATACATGCTCAGGAAGGGATGTATGTAGCTGTTGAACTGGACCTGACATCTTATCTTAAGCAAAGCAATGTGTTGGAAGTGAAAATTATGCCTGCTCCCAAAAGATTCGCTTTCCCTGAAGATAAAAAACAGGCTTCGCATGTTACGAAGCCACCTGTAAGTTATGGCTGGGACTGGCATCCCCGTCTAATTCCCCTGGGGATATGGGACGATACATTCATTGAAATACGGAATACATCGTTTGTAAATGATGTTTATGTAGATTATGAGTTGTCTGATGATTTTTCTGTTGCTGATATAAAGCTTAAGGCTTCAGCGGTATTAGAAAATGAACATCCATATCGCTGGGAGTTAAAAGATGCTGAAGGATACTGTGTTCTATCTTCAGAAGGAATGATGGAGTCTTTGCTGGATGTAGCACTAACCTTAAAATCTCCAAAGCTATGGTGGCCACACGACCATGGAGTACCCTATTTATATATTTCATCTTTTTATCTTATTGATAACAATGGAGAAGTGATTCAATCAGTTAAGAATAAAATTGGATTTCGTAAGGTGCAATTGGTGATGAATGAAGGAGCCTGGGATGAGCCGGCAGAATTTCCGAAAACGAGAAGTGTTCCTCCTGCACAAATTGAATTGAACGGTCGAAAAATATTTGCCAAAGGAACTAATTGGGTGAATCCTGAAGTGTTTCCGGGAATAATTACCGATGAAAGGTACAGAGAATTACTGGATATTGTGGTTGCAACCAACTTCAATATCGTCAGAACCTGGGGAGGTTCTATTATCAATAAAGCTTCATTTTTTGAATTATGCGACACATTGGGCATTATGGTATGGCAGGAATTTCCTTTATCTTGCAATCACTACCCTGATGATTCAGCTTATTTGACTCTGCTTGAAAATGAAGCAAGGGCAATCATCAAAAGAATCAGAAAACATCCTTCGCTGATGCTCTGGTGTGGTGGCAACGAGTTATTCAACAGCTGGTCGGGCATGACTGATCAATCACTGGCACTGCGAATGCTGAATGCATTGTGTTATGAACTCGATAGGGACACGCCATTTATTTCCACTTCGCCATTGTTTGGTATTGCTCATGGTAATTATGTTTTCAGGTGGAAAGGGCAGGAGGTTTTTGAAATGATGAATAAAAGTCATCACACGGCTTATGCCGAAACAGGGTTGCCCGGAATTTCACCATTAGAAACATTGAAAAGAATCATCCCAGCCAATCAGTTATTTCCTCCTCAAGAAGGTACAGCCTGGGAAGATCATCATGCATTCAATGCCTGGGATGCCTCTGTTGAAACCTGGTTGTGTCAGGATATTCTGAAAGAGTATATGGACCCGGCAAAATCGATCGAAGAACTTATTTTCCAAAGTCAGTTGCTTCAGAGTGAAGGTTATAAAGCGATTTATGAAGCCGCCCGCCGGCAGAAGCCCTATTGTTCGATGGTACTCAACTGGTGTTTCAATGAACCCTGGCCAACGGCTGCAAATAACTCATTGTTAGCATATCCTTCCGTTCCGAAACCTGCACTTGCAGCGGTGCGGGATGCTTGTCGGCCTTTGTGTGCGAGTGCTGTTATTTATAAATTTGTGTGGCATGAAAATGAACTTTTTACGACTGATTTATGGTTCTTGAACGATAGTCTGCAGGTTCTTGCTGATCAGCGAATTACTGTCAGCCTGCAAGCCGGTAATGAAAAACTACTGGTATCAGAATGGAAGGTGTCGGAGGTAAAGCCGAACATGAATGTTGCAGGTCCAACAATTTCGTGCAAATTACCATCATGGAATGTGCAATTTTTTAAGCTGATAGTTGAAGTGCAGGAAGATGCCACATTCAATGCTGAATACACTTTGATTTACCGCAAAGGTAAAAACTAAACATTGAAATCTTTTGTTAAGTTTTTTAGATGGAATGTCACATAATGAAGATACGATATAGTAAAAAACATGTCATAATTTCATTAGTAGTTGGGTGGAAAAGTATCATTTACTTTCTTAGTCATTTATTGATTGAATAACTATTTTTATCTTTTAAAGTTATAGGTACATTGCTAATGTCTAAAATACAGATAATTATGAATCTGTCGAGACTGTAATATACGTTTGAACGGAGAGACTTATTTATATAGAGCAAGTAAAAAAACTATTTTGACTATATGCAAAAAAGTATCATTAAAAGACAAAAAAACACTTGTACTCATATGGTGAGCACCGTATTTTTGCAATAGATAATATAGTATTCAGTAGTGGCTGAAAATGAAAAAACACATTGATAGTCTTATTGTATACCATATAAGTGTAATATAATCTTAAATATAATTTATACTATGACACAAAATCTTTTAAACCGGCTTTTCCAGAAAAGCACAGGACAGTTTCATTTAACCGGCAAATATTATTTGCAGAAAGAATTGGCGGTGTTGACACTTCTTTTTTTGGGAAGTTTCGCTTTTATTTCTGCAAGCAGTAACAAGGGAGTTGATGCGACTGTTATGAATGAAATCATGACATCAACTATGTTGGCAGATGAGGCTATCAGGGTTTCTGGTACCATAAAAGATGTAAACAATGACCCTATGGTCGGCGTTTCAGTTGTTCTGAAAGGTACCAATACCGGTACCGTGACTGATATTAACGGGAAGTTTACACTTAATGTAAGATCAGTTAACGACATTTTAAGGGTTTCTTACTTAGGATACAAAACCAAAGAGTTTGGTGTTGGAAGTATCCGTAATTTCAACATTACAATGGAAGAAGATGAGAAAGTGCTGGATGAAGTTGTGGTTGTCGGGTATGGTGCGATGAAAAAAAGAGACTTATCAGGTTCTGTATCTCAGATTAAAGCAGATGAAATTCTCGCTGGTAACCCTTCTGCCAGTATTAATCAGGCACTTCAGGGTCGTATTGCCGGGGTGATTATCAACCAAAATGATGGTGCACCAGGTGCAGGTGTAAACATGCAGATTCGTGGTACAAACTCTTTCTCCTCGAACACAAAACCTTTGTATATTGTAGATGGTATTCCGTTTGAAGTACCAACAACTCCACGTAGCGCGGAGAATACCGATGGTAGTCTGGAAGCAACTTCAAATGCATTAGCATTTATAAATCCACATGATATTGCTTCTATCGAAGTTTTGAAAGATGCCTCTGCAACAGCAATTTATGGTTCTCGTGGTGCAAATGGAGTTGTCCTGATTACGACTAAATCAGGAGAAAAAGGCAAACCGCGCATTGAACTTACCTCTAACCTAAGCAGTTCAGTAATCCGGAGACAGGTTCCTGTGCTGGATGGTTATCATTATGCACTATATCGCAATGAACAACAGGATAATGCCTTGTTTTATGATGGTTCTCCTTTTACACAGTATGTTTATCCATCACCCGGAACCTGGACATATAAAACCAGTAACGGAGAAGTCCTGAGTGCAAAATATAATCCATCTCCTGAAGATTTTCTGAATCCGGGATGGCGCGAAGGAACAGATCCAAACAGTGGTGTTTGGAGACAATGGGTGGAAGGAACCAACTGGCAGGACGAGATATTCCAGACTGCATATTCTCAGGAATATAACATGCAAATCTCAGGGGCTACTGATCGTGGCAATTATGCATTCTCAGGAAATTACACCAAACAGGATGGTATTATCAAAGGAACCGGCTTCGAAAGATATACCCTTCGCTCTAATACAAGTCAGAACATATCAAAAAATATTACCGTTGGGCTGAATCTGAATTACACCAACTCATTGACCGACTTTGCCAGAGGTAATTCGCTGGATTATAGTATTCTTCGTTCAGCCTTACTTTATCCTTCAACAATTTATTACGGAGACTTTTCTCAAAGTGATGAATTATTGTGGTTATCGGCTAATCCCCGTACTTATGTTGTTTCAACAAAAAACGAACTGGCAAGCGCGAATCTTTTTGCTTCTGCATTTGCAAGCATTCGTTTAAGTAAGAACCTCGTTTTCCGTCAGAATTTGGGATTGAGTAATTTTGAAAGCCAGCGTAGTACTTATTCGAACCGCGACACAGGTGAAGGTGCTATTGATAAAGTCAACGGAAAAGGAGGATTGAGTAATAGCCGTCAATCGCATACGACCGCTGAATCGATGTTGACCTATAACCAAACATTTAATAAAATACACAGTTTAAATGCAGTTGCTGCCGTAACATATGAGCAGCGGACTAACAGTGCAGAAGCAATGACAGCTACTCAGTTTCCAACAGACCTTACAGAAAATTATGACATGGGTCTTGCTCTGGTACCCGGAAGTTTGGTCAGTTACAAAGTTGAAAGTAAATTGTTCTCTATGCTGGGACGTGTAAATTATGTTTTAAAAGACAGGTATATTTTAACGGCGAGTTTCCGCCGTGATGGATCCAGTAAATTCTCAGCTGTCAACCGCTATGCTAATTTTGCTTCAGGAGCTTTTGCCTGGCGTCTTTCTGAGGAGCAGTTTATTAAAAATCTGAGAGTTTTTGATAATTTAAAACTCCGTTTGAGTTACGGCCAGACGGGTAATCAGGCTATCCCCGATTATCAGACCATGTATACCATGCGTGTTGCTAATTATCCGCTCGGAGGTTCTGAACACAGTGGGTTTGTAAGTGACCATGCTTTCAATGAAAGTTTGAAATGGGAAACAACCGACCAGTACAATGTCGGACTTGATTTTGGATTCTGGAAAAACCGTTTGAGTTTTATTGTTGATTATTATTTCAAGAATACAAAGGATTTGTTGCAAAATGTAAAAACACCTCAATCTACCGGTTATGTTTCTCAAATTATCAACAATGGTTTCGTAACTAACGAAGGACTTGAATTATCAGCCAGTTTCAAGGCAGTTCAAAGTAAATCGTTCAACTGGACTATTGATGCTAACCTGTCATTCAACAGAAACCGCATTGGAGGGTTGCTGGCAGATCAGTTCTCAAGTCGTCTGTGGTACAAAGCTGATAATGTGTTTATCCAACGTAATGGATTGCCAATTGGGGCCATCTACGGATATGTGGAAGATGGTTTCTATGATAATGAAGCAGAAGTCAGAGAAGATCCAACTTATGCAACTGCAAATGCCAACGTAGTTAAATCAATGATTGGTGAAATTAAATACAGACCTGGATTACATGTTATCGGAGATACCAATCCTGACTATACCTTTGGTATTACCAATAATTTTGCCTGGAATAACTTTACATTCAGTTTCTTCCTGCAGGGAGTTATGGGGAATGATATTTTCAATGGAAACCTCATGAATGTAACGCTCTACAACACAACTAATATCCCGGTTGCCGTTTACGAATCGCGTTGGACTCCTGAAACTACAGAAACAGCAAAGTGGCCGAAGGCAACGAATCAGGCTAAAAGAACCTGGCTTATTTCTAATCGCTATGTTGAAGATGGTTCTTACTTGCGTTTGAAAAATATCAATCTTGGATATACTTTCAAAAAAATCGGTTTCCTGAAAGAAATCAATAGCATTCATGTGAATGCAAGTGCTTCGAACTTGCTAACATTAACCAACTACAGTTGGTACGATCCGGATGTAAACGCTTTTGGTAGTGATCCTGCCCGCAGGGGTGTCGATGTATACTCTTATCCTACAAGTAGAACATTCTCATTTGGTGTAAAAGTTCAATTCTAATTTTTTAAAGATAAAACAATGAAAAAAAATATTCAAATAGCAGGTTTATTCAGCTTCCTGTTTTCCATATTAATTTTTTCTTCCTGCAGTGATATTTTGGATGTAAATGCATTTTCAAAAATTACGAATGAAGGAATTGAGGATTCTGATCAAGGTGCAGATATGTGGGTCATGGGTGCTTACAATGGTTTGTCCCGTATGTATGTGTATGATGAGTTTCCGCGTTGTCTGGAGCTCGATAATGATTATGTAACCGGTCCGAGTTGGGCTTTTGGAGAACTGGGTGCTGGTAACTTTCAGGGAGCTACCAATCAGTCGGATGCGGTTTGG
>JANJXE010000061.1 GCA_024709185.1 Paludibacter sp. | reverse complement strand
GGCAGTATCGTCTATTTGGGAGTATATTACGGAACGGAGTCAAAAGAGATCTATTTTCACACCGAAAAATCTGTATTTAGCTACACATTCAAACCGGGAGAGGTGGTTTCCTTCAAATGGCAGGAATAGAATCTTATTTGACATAATGTAAATTATATGAAAAATAGAATCAAATGAAATAAGTAGATTAGCTCAACATATTATCACAAAATGAATTTTTGAGTTAAACCATCCAAATGAATCAAATATACGCCACTCGTGAGATCTTCAAGATAAAGCCGGGATTTGTTGTTTCCTTCCAGAATTTTCACTCCTGAACTGGTATAAACAGAAAATTTAGAAATTGGTTGATTAAAATACAACACTTTTCCTGAAATATAAAATGTGGATGGTTTACTGGTATTTTCGTATAAGCTGGTACGCAACCGTCCGCTAAGCCGGATATTATCAAAACGAATCGGTCCCGTAGCTGCATAAACTTTACCAAAGCCTGTTGCTGCATATCCTGCACCATCGTATGCAGTTACATAACGCAGACCAAATTGTGTGTTATTTTCTACTTCAGTTAAACCTGAAAAATCAAAATTTCGCAGGTACCATGTATCACCTGATGTAGATGTGTACGTTAATGCATCTTTCCAGATATTATCGCCAACAGTATATTGTAGGGCCATTTTATTAGCTGAAGTTCCACCATGACGAATATCTGCTGAAATATAAATATCTTTGTAACTTAAAGTACTTATATTCATATATATACCTGCCGTTTTTTCATTGCCGGTTATTGGATAATTAAGCGTTTGTAAACCAAAACCATCTTTTAGAGCAGCATAATCATATATTCCCTGATCAAAAATGGTTTGATTCTTTAAAATACCTGTTCTTGTCCAAAGAGAATCATACGTAATTCCACCTACAAGTACTAAGCTACCTACACCCTCTGTAGGCGTAAGCTGTTGATTATCAAAACTCCAGGAGCTAATAGTAATCTTATCATCTTCTGGTTCGTTAAGTGGATATCCCCTGATAACAATATTATCGTAACGAATCGAGCCTGTAGGTGAATAGATATTGGATGCAGATACAGGCACATAAATCTGACTTCCTATTACATCATCATCAAAATTTGTAACGAAGCGCACAGCAAACAACGGATTATTATTCACACCGGGGATGTTTTTGAAATTGAAGTTCCTCAGGTACCAACTATCGTTATCGTCGGTAGTATACGTTATTGCCTTTTCCCAGGTTACACCATCGACCGTATATTGCAGCATTAACTTATTGGCCGAGGTTCCACCTTGTCGTATATCAGCACTGAGTAAAATATTTTTGTAACCAGTTGTGTTAAAGCGAATTTGAATCCCTGCAGTTTTTGGATTTGTACTTTGTGCCGGGTAGTTTATAGTATTGAAACCTGTACCAACACGTAAATCGAGAGTTTCTTTTCTTCCTTCCGGTAAAGAGATGCCGGATTGAACACCGGTCCTTCCCCACTCTGTCCTTACCCCTCCAACCAGCGATATTGTTCCACTTCCAATGGATGGTAACTGCGTTCCGCTTTCAAAATTCCACAATCCAATAAGCTGTTGCGACAAGATAAACGGAGTTGTAACAATCCATAAAAGAACGAGCAGGTATAAAGAGCCTTGTTTCATTGTGTTCTGAATGAAAAATGATGATTTCGAAACTAAAAACAGCAAAAATACTCATTTAGTTTAAGAAACATCCGTCAAAATTCAAAAAAAAAAGTAGTATCTTTGCAGGTCTTAGAAAAAATACAACCATCATCTCCAAAATATTATACTAAAAATGGGATTTAATGATATTCTGAAAAAAATCTTTGGTAACAAAGCACAACGTGATTTAAAAGAAATTGAGCCTTTTGTAGCATCTATCAAGGCTGTATACGATGATGTTAAAAAGCTTTCCAATGATGAATTACGTAACCTTACTGAACAGCTTAAAAATCAGATTCAGGAGTATATTGCTAAAGAGCAGGCTAGAATCGAGGAGCTGAAAGCATCAATTGAAACTACAGAACTGGAACAACGCCAAAAAATTTATACTGAAGTTGATAAACTTGAAAAAGAGATAACCACTAAGCTTGAGGAAGTTCTCGAACAAGTATTACCAAAAGCATTTTCGATTGTTAAAGAAACAGCACGCAGGTTTACCGAAAACGAAAATACGATTGTAACAGCTACAGATTTTGATCGTGAATTGGCCGTAAAATATGATTTTGTGTCAATTGAAGGTGATAAAGCCATTTATAAAAACGAATGGATGGCTGGAGGAAACCTGATTAAATGGGACATGGTACACTACGACGTTCAGTTGTTTGGTGGTACAGTGCTTCATAAAGGCAAAATTGCTGAAATGGCAACCGGTGAAGGTAAAACGCTGGTAGCAACTCTCCCTGTGTTTTTGAATGCACTTACCCGTCGTGGGGTTCATATTGTAACAGTAAACGATTACCTGTCGAAACGTGACTCGGAGTGGATGGGTCCATTGTATATGTTTCATGGCTTGTCGGTCGACTGTATCGACAGACACAGGCCTAACTCGGAAGAACGCCGCAAGGCTTATCTTGCAGATATTACTTTTGGTACCAATAATGAATTTGGTTTCGATTATCTGCGCGATAATATGGCTACTCATCCGGAAGATCTTGTACAACGCAAACACAACTATGCCATTGTGGATGAGGTAGATTCTGTTTTAATCGATGATGCGCGTACACCTCTTATCATTTCCGGACCTGTTCCCAAAGGCGATGATCAGTTATTCGAAGATTTACGTCCGAAAGTTGAAAAACTGGTCAATACTCAGAAACTGTTGGTAACTAAATACCTTTCAGATGCCAAAGAGCTGCTGAAATCGGAAGATGAAAAGAAAAAAGAAGAAGGTGCACTGGCATTATTCCGTTCCTACAAGGGAATGCCAAAAAATAAACCGCTGATTAAGTTTCTCAGCGAACCGGGAATTAAGGCTCAGTTGCTTAAAACCGAAGAGTTCTATATGCAGGAGAACAACCGGAATATGCACATTGCTACCGATCCTCTATATTTTGTGATTGATGAAAAAAACAGAGGCATAAATCTTACTGACAAAGGAATTGACCTGATAACCGGCAATTCAGAAGACCCGAAATTTTTCGTTTTACCTGATGTGGGAAGCGAAATTGCCGAACTGGAAAAGAACAAGGACCTCTCTCCCACCGATAAGCAAAATCTGAAAGACGAAATCAATCAAAACTATGCCATAAAGTCGGAAAGGGTTCATACTATCAATCAATTGCTGAAGGCCTATACGCTATTTGAAAAAGATGTGGAGTATGTTGTGCTGGAAAATAAGGTAAAAATTGTTGATGAGCAAACAGGTCGTATTATGGAAGGCCGCCGGTATTCGGACGGACTTCATCAGGCTATTGAGGCCAAGGAAAAAGTAACTGTTGAAGCAGCTACACAGACCTTTGCAACGATTACGCTGCAGAATTACTTTCGAATGTATAGTAAGCTGGCGGGTATGACGGGTACTGCTGAAACTGAAGCGGGTGAGCTCTGGGACATTTATAAACTCGATGTGGTAGTGATTCCAACAAATCGTCCCATTGCCCGAAATGATATGGAAGATCGCGTTTACAAAACAAAACGCGAAAAGTATACTGCTGTTATTCAGGAAATTGAAGAACTGGTAAATGCGGGTCGTCCGGTACTGGTAGGTACCACGTCGGTTGAAATTTCTGAGTTACTCAGCCGCATGCTTACTACGAGAAAGATCAGACACAATGTGTTAAATGCTAAGTTACACCAACGCGAGGCTGATATTGTTGCTGAAGCAGGACGTACAGGAACCGTAACTATTGCAACCAATATGGCCGGTCGTGGTACCGATATTAAGTTGTCGGCTGAAGTTAAGGCCGCGGGTGGTTTGGCAATTATTGGTACCGAACGTCACGAAAGCCGTCGTGTCGACCGCCAGTTAAGAGGTCGTGCCGGTCGTCAGGGAGACCCGGGATCTTCCATCTTTTATGTTTCACTCGAGGATGATTTGATGCGCTTGTTTGGATCGGAACGTATTTCATCTGTAATGGATCGTTTAGGATTCAAAGAAGGTGAAATGATTGAGCACTCAATGATCTCAAAATCTATCGAAAGGGC
>JANJXE010000045.1 GCA_024709185.1 Paludibacter sp. | reverse complement strand
ATCCCGTTATCATCGACAACATGATGAACCTGGAATTGCTGACACAGGCAACAAAAATTTCGGGCGACAGTAGTTTTTATAAAATTGCCGTTTCGCATGCCGACACAACGATGAAATATCATTTCAGGCCCGATGGAAGTTCGTATCATGTGGTAAATTACGATACCATTCGGGGCGGTTTTATCGAAAGAGTTACTTTTCAGGGATATGCTGATGAATCGTCGTGGGCACGCGGACAAGCCTGGGGATTGTATGGATATGTGATGATGTACCGGGAAACCCGGAAACCGGAGTATTTACACCATGCTATCAAAATTGCCGACTTCCTGTTAAACCATCCTAACTTACCGAAGGATGGAATTCCGTACTGGGATTTTAACGCCCCCAATATTCCTGATGCTCTGAGGGATGCATCAGCAGGTGCAGTAATTGTGTCGGCATTGATTGAGCTGAGTACATTTACCGGCGATAAACATACAACAAACTACCTCGCTGCTGCTGAAAAAATGCTTCAGACACTTTCTTCTCCTGCTTATCTTGCATCCAACCGTGAAAACGGAAATTTTATACTTAAACACAGCGTGGGTTTTATGGCTAAAAACAGCGAAGTGGATGTGCCGCTTACCTATGCTGATTATTACTTTGTTGAAGCCTTGTTGAGATACAAAAAACTGGTGTACGAAAGAAAAAACATACTAGCTGATCGCCGGTTTTGGATTGAATCGATGATTAAAATCGCTGATCCTGTGTTAACTAACTTAAGTCAACATACCCTGAAAGCACAAATGCCGGTTGAAACCACTCCGGAAGGCAGCACCAGAGGAAGGGAAAAGGTTACCCACCTCGAAGCGCTGGGCCGCACTGTTTGCGGTATCGCTCCCTGGCTGGAGCTGGATGCTGATAACAGCGATGAAGGTAAATTGCGTAAAAAATACCTGCAGATTACGCTAAAAGCACTCAAAAATGCAGTTGATTCAACTTCACCCGATTTTATTGGATTCACCATCGACAGGCAAAACCTGGTCGATGCTGCTTTTCTCGCCGAGGGATTTCTGAGGGCCCCCGGGAAGTTATGGGGAGGGCTGGACAAAAAAACACAGGAACTGATGATTCAATCGATGCTGGCCACCCGAATGTTTAAGCCTGTAGAGAGCAATTGGTTACTTTTCTCAGCAACCATAGAGGCATTTTTATACCGGTTTACCGGCACTTGTAATTTCGCAGCCATCGACTATGCACTAAAACGATTTGACGAATGGTACAAAGGCGATTCGTGGTACGGTGATGGCGCAGCTTTTCATTTCGATTATTACAATAGCCTGGTGATTCATCCGATGTTGTATGATGTGCTTAATGCTGTGAAAACGGTTTCTCCCGGGTATCAGCAATGGTTCGAATTGCAATCGGTTCGGCTTACCCGGCACGCCGATCAGCTCGAACGCCTCATTTCACCTGAGGGAACGTATCCGGCCATCGGCCGTTCGCTGGTGTACCGCTTCGGATCTTTTCATGCACTTTCGCAGGCAGCACTTCTTAAAATGCTTCCTGAACACCTGAGCCCGGCTCAGACCCGTTCAGCGCTCACAGCAGTTATTCAGGAACAACTGGTTCAGAAAGGAACATTTGATAAAAATGGTTGGTTGACACTGGGCTTTGCAGGTCATCAGCCCAATCTCGCCGAATCCTACATTTCAACAGGTAGCTTGTACCTGTGTAGTGCCGTTTTTCTACCCCTTGGATTGCCGGCCACCGATGCATTCTGGACAGCTCCAACCGAAGACTGGACAAACAAAAAAGCGTGGAAAGGAGAATACATCAAAATTGACAAAGCGATAAAAAAATGAATGGTTTCAAAGTTATTTTACTCTACAAACAGAACCGTTTGGTAGCAAAGGCAATGTACTGCTGCCAATCGTAGAGTGTAATATCGTGTTTACCAGCCCTGATATGATATCCGACAGAACCTTCGTGAAAGGGAGCATGAACAGCAGGCATTTTATCCGATTTCAGTCCATTTAATCCATACAAACGATACACTTCTCCTGCCAGGAAAGCACTGAGATATTCTCCCTCCGGATCGGCCCAAGCATCCAGATCGGCGCTGGCAACGTAAACAGGACGCGGGGCAACCAAAGCTATAAGCTGATGCTGATCAAACGGCATTGAATCGTCCTTTTCGTTGTATTTTTTAAAATTGGCTGTAAACCAATGGGGAAAACGGTCGTTGATGGCTTTTATGGTTTCTCCTTTTTTACGGCACGATAAGGCAGCCCCACCACAACCCGAATTGTTCGAAATTGTTAATGCAAAGCGCTCATCAGTAGCTCCGGCATGTAATGCAACTTTCCCAAGACGCGAATGTCCGACAACAGCAACTTTTTTAGCATCAATGCGATTATCTTTTTCAAGGTAATTCATCACATAACTCAACCCCCACGACCAGGCAGCAATGGTACCCCAACTGTACTTTTCCCGGGGATACAAACCATGTACACCGTTCATGAATCCATCATCAAAATCCGGATCCACATCGCCATGATACAGGGTTACCAAAGCAAAACCTGCATCAATGATTGCTTCAACCGGCCACCGGCTGGCACTGAAGCCACGCATTTTATCCGTTGCTTTGTGATCCTGAATAATATTATTGTTGCGCGACCATTGGGCAGTGACCGGAATATCTGTTTCAAAAGTTACCGTATGATTCCCCCAAAAATTATATCCTAAAAATGCTGGTGCTTTTTTTACTCCATTGGGATAATAAATTAGTAGTTCCAGCGGATGATCCAGGTTGTTGAGATAAAGATTCACCCGTTTTCGGGAAGCTTTCCCTCCAATGGCAGTTGCGGTTTCGTGAACAACCTTATACCGAACCCCTTTGGGCACGGGCGGTTGGGTACCAAACATCTCTTCATCGAATTGCTTCTTAAGTTCCTTCTTATGCTTTTCCCATGCCTTAATGGTTGTAACCGCATTTCCTGTGTTGAATTTGAGCAACTCCGGAAGACCGCTGCAGTTCTGACTTTCAACTGTAAAAGGCAAAAATACTATGAGCAGTACATACAATTTATGGACTTGCATAAGCAGTTTTGTGATTAACTTTGAATGGTAACTTTGTGATACGACACCTCACCTTCTGCAAATTCAACCTTTACAATGTAAAGTCCACCCGCGAGTTGGGATACATTTAGGCTTTCACCCGTGGTTGTCATTAATCGCTCTCCTTTTAAGGAGTAAATGTCGACCGACTGAAGGTTTTCAGCTTTAAAATGCAATAAATCGCTTGCAGGATTGGGATAAACACGAACCTTAGAGTTGTTGTTTGCCGCGGGCACAGCGGTAGATTCATCCCAAAAGGTTAGAATCAATTTTGGATGCATACTTTGATCTGAATGCTCACTGGACGCAATCTTCAGTATTGTATTACTGGAAGTTATGTCGTGAATTTTAAAAGAAACAGTTGTATTTAAGGGTTGATCGGCAATCCAGTTAGTCACATCAAAGAGCTGTTTACCAGTTGAAATAACACCTTTTTTAAAATCCATACGGTTGTATCCCTGTCTCCAATCGTCGCTGGTCTGTCGAATGGCACCTGTAAGTGAGTTTTCTTCCCAGTTCGTTTCACTGATACCCGATGCAAAAATGTACCGTTGTTCTTCGTTCGATTGAGTAATAGAAATCTCCAGTTGCGCATTCTTAAGAAATTTTAGTTTGGATGCATAGGCTGAAAGATCAAACTTTAAAAAGGATTCCCGTCGGTTTGCTTCAACTGTATGATGCAGAACTTCAAGTTCATCAGCAGTCCCGAAGTTTTGCGTATTGGCCGACCCGGGCACAACATGGGTGTCTTCAATAGCTGTCACCGTAGAAATAGTTGTTGATTTTTGGGGTCTCCGGTCAATTCCATCGTAGAAATCAATCAGGTGATACACCTGTTTATTCAGTTGTTCCATGTATTGGGTCATTTCTACATACTCAACCAGTGCATTACTAACAATGCCCTTGTTCGAACCATCATCATCATCTTTAAACCTGAAATACTGCCAACCAATATAATCTTTATTTTGGAGCAATTCAATACAGGTATTCTGATAGAAATAACCCCTGTGCGCCTGCGAATTCACATACCATCCTGCACCCGATTGTGCAGTTTTCTGTTGGTTAATATCCTTGATATAAAACTCACCGATTAGTGTCGGCTTATCCTTCGTCCAGGTGTCGCGGGCAATTTGTTCATTGGGAGTAAACCGATCGTAGAAATTGACAGAAGTAACATCCATATAGTTGTGAGAAGCATCCACAACTCCCTGAATTCCACGGGGACGGCCATGAAAACGACTACCGATAATCAGGTGATTGGTATCGTACCTGCGAATAGCCTCCGATACAATGCGGAAATAGCGTTCGGCCAGCAAGGTAGCAAATTCCTGTTTGATTGTTTCGGTAACTTTGGTTGTATAATTAATACAATCGGCTTCGGTAAGACCCTTCGATGCAGCAAAAGCAAGAGCTGAATCGCGGCTGGGATCACCAGGAAGTAAATCCTTTACCAGATTGCGCAACTGATCCTGATTAAAGTTAATCTCGTTATCGGTATACCATCCAAGTAAATCACGTTCTGTCGCAAATGGAGTCACATTTATTTTGGCCCGACTATCACAAAAAGTCTCAAACTGTGGATCAAAAACCAGGATATGATCTAAACTTCCCTGTACCGATGACGGTGTGGTGTAATAGTTTTTGCGTTCATTTTTATAGGTAAGGAAGAAATTCAATCTTCTTGTAAACGAGAAATTCACATAATTCTGAAGATTATATCCCGATTTGGTTTGACTCTCGCTGGCCAGAAAATTTCCGGTACCATTAAAGCCATTTCTTTTGGTGATATCGTAGTCGTTTTGAATGGCTGACGAACTGAAACTGGTAACTGCCATATTAATACCTGCATAACCATCAGGATCGATCAACCACCAGCGGTCGTTAATTTTTTTCACATAGAAAAAACCGGTTGAGTCTGTGCGCAAATGTTTATAGGTTCCATAACGTGTAAAATCATCGGAGCCGTCACTTACCGATGTATAACCCGGAATCAGGCTAACCAGTTTTGTGCGATTTGTTCCCCAACCCGCACTGTAATTACTCTTCACCTGAATGGTCTCGTAGTCGACCTGGGCAACCAGAGTAACCGTACTTAACACTGCAATACCAAAAAGAAAAGTCCTGAAAAAAGTCATATTCACTATTTTAAAAAATTTATAAGTTAACGAACACTGCATCAAAGCACAACTTTCAATGCTCGTGTTCCCTTTGTTTCAACCGCACGTATCAGGTAAACCGCTGAAGGTAATTCATTCAACCGGGCTACACCACCTGCCTGGATGGTTGCTTGATAAACCTGCCTGCCAATAGTATCGAACACACCGACACTGACCTCCTCACTGCCCTTGTTATAAATTGATTTATTGGCAACATATAACGATAAGTTTCCCGACTTTGTATGATCCACTGATGTGGTAGTTACAATTTCTTCCACCACCAACGCCGGACGAAGAGTTTCGGTTGTAGCTTCCTTTGTGTTAAAATATACATTCTCGGTACTTCCACCTGTAGCAGCACGTATCATAAAACTTACCACCGAAAGTCCTGCTTCCCGATCTGCTTTTAACTGATTGGTTACATCGAAAGAGGTCCATAAATCAATTCCTGTAAAATTGACCACATCGAGTGCAGTACCAATCACAGCTGGTTTATTTGCCGAAAGCAGCGTCGATTCAGTCCATTCGGTTTCAGTTTTAAAAACCGACAACGAAACCGGCGCTCCTGCAAGTACAGTTGAAGACGACAATTTTATTTTTGCAGTTTTAATGAGAGTCGGATCGAGACCGGAAACATCAAACCGGAGATAGCCATCGAATCGCCAGTCGCCGTAGGGACTGTAGCGCACACGCATCGTATTTTGCGAACCATAGGCTGTGGTACCCAGCGATACTTTCTGATAGGTATCGTCGGTAGGAGTAATAGAAATACTCTCTGTTTCCACATCTGCTTCACCATCTTTTGTAACTGTAAATTCACGAATCAATTCAGCATCCATAACCTGGCCTATAGTGTTTTGAAGAGCAGACGACACGACTATCTTATAATTCTCGTTTTTAACTAACGACGCATCGGGTGTAAATTCAAAAGTAGTGCTTTCAGCCTTAGGATTCCAGGTACCTGTAATCTCAGTATTTGTAATGATATGAAATACTTTTACATGCTGGACAAAAGTCGCAGAATCGACAGCTGAACAGAATCGCACGGTTACCGGTGCATATGGAGATAATCCCAGCATAGCAGATGGCAAAATTCCATCATGGGTTAAAATACGCGTTAATCCGTCGGTATCCACTTCAGTTGCATTTTCTTTCGGGTAAATATACAACACTTTAAGTGGGTCAGAAGAAGTTGTTTTAAGATAGGAATCGAAATACCTTTTGAAAAGCACATACCTGCTTTCGCCTGTTGCCAGATCAGTACCTAATCCCGGATAAGTGTGCCCCAAATCTTCCATCCAGAAAGCCAGGTGATTTTTATCTATATCCTTAAACCGTTTTACAACTTCGGGATACACATCCCATTGATTGTACTCATCTTTGGATCCCGCAGAGGTAATCATCGGAACAGTATTAGCATCCACATAGGTGTTCACCCGGCGTGTACCGTTACCCGCAGCTGCATAACTTACATCCACCGTACTGGGCACTCCCGGCCAGGGTTGTGGTTTCGTATTTTCAATGCCTCCAAAGAAGAAATGCTCTTTGCCCTGTGCATTTAGCCTGTTGGCGATGCGTACCGAACTGTAGGAGGCCTTTGAAATGCCCATGGTTCCAAACTTTCCATTCAGGTTGTACTCGTTAAGATGGGTATTAAGATAGCGAACATAAGCAGTTACCAAAGCGAGTCCGTTCCAGTCTTCGAGCGTATATCTGTCGAAATAGGTCCAGACTTCGGTTCGTGCAAGGGGGTTGTAACAATGATCCACGTTGGCCCAGGCATAACCTGTCGTTAAAAATCCAAAAGGATACATATTCCGGTAAACCACCTCATTGGTACCTGTGGGATTAAAAGGTTTCTGGCGGGGTGAATTCGATGAAAAATTGATTACCAGCGGAACATCTTTCTCAGCAGTTCCCGACGGATACACCAAATCCATTCGCATGGTATAATCAATCGGATTACCATGTTTATCGTACATTTGTTCGTAGCTGGTTACCGGAGCTACGTTAAATGTTTCCACAATTT
>JANJXE010000183.1 GCA_024709185.1 Paludibacter sp. | reverse complement strand
CGGCCGAGTCTCCAACAGCCCACACATTTTCAGACCCCACAACTTTACAATAAGGATCGATATGGATAAAACCTGCAGGTGTCAGAGGTAAATCAGAAGTTTTAAAAACTGAAGAACCTGTTCCTGCTGCAATGAACATGGTTACATCCGATTGAAGTTTGGAGTCATCTTCAAACACTACACCATCCTGTTCAAACTGTTTAATTTTTTTACCATAGTACTGATGCAGATTTTTCTTTTTGAACATCGTCCCCATCATTTTCATCGCACCTTTTCCCATTCGGGCACCTGGTTGATCCATGGGAGCAAAGAAGTTTAACTCAAACTGATTACGCAAACCCTTTTTACGAAGGTAATGATCAATATTAAAGATTAATTCGAAGCCTGGTCCGCCACGTACCGCTGATTTATCATTCGGATTGCCTCCAAAGCCAATAGCAATGGAGCCTTTGCCTTTTTTCACAAGTGTCTGGAAAGCATCGCGAAAAGCCAGATTTCCTTCCGGCGACCCGCAGATTGTAAAGGTATTTTCAACACCTTTCGGTTGAAGCTTATCGGCCCCAATGGCTACCACCAGGTAATCGTAATCAAGCGATTGTTTCTCCAGATGAACTTTATTTTTAGCCGACTGTATTGCAATAACTTTATCTACAATCAACCGAAATGGAAAAGCTTTCTGAATTTTTTTCAGCGGAAGTTTCACATTTTCAAATTTAATTCCTTCCACTGGTATCCAGATAGAAACCGGATACAGATAAAGATAATCACGGTTGGAAACCAGCGTAACCTCAAACTGTTTGCTTTTTTGAAGAGCGATTGCCGCTTCTACTCCGGCAAAGCCGCCGCCCAGTACGAGTGCTTTTTTCATATTACCTCCGCATCATCATGTGCATCAATCCACCACCATTCTTCACATTCGTAAATCCAAAGTGCTGAAGCACCCGCTGTGCATAAGCCGAACGTGCTCCACTGGCGCAATAAAGCGTAATTTCCCGATCTTTGGAACCCAGCTCATCGATGCGCTGTTGCAGTTCATCCAGCGATATATTGATAGCACCCGGATAAGCCCCCGAACGGAATTCCTCCGGCGTACGAACATCCACTACAAGAGGAGTATTCGCCTCCAGAGTTGCTTTTGAACTAACTACTTCTTCATCGTGAGTGGCACCTTCTTCAAGCGATTTTTCCTCCACAGGAAGCAGTTCCAAACTCAATGTAGCAAAACCTGCCGCCTGCTGGTGGCGCTGCATCGAGATATGTCCACCCGAAATATTGAACACCTTCTCCACACCGACTCCTTTTATCATACGTAATGCCTGATGGCCTTTTTTACCTGTTTCGTCGTATACCAGAATCGTGCGATTGCGCGGAATGGCATGTAAGTTAGCTGGTAAAACTTCCAGAGGGACATTGTACGAACCTTCAACATTCGTTTTTTCAAAAGCAAACACATCCCTCACATCCAGAATCAGAGGTTGATGTTCACGAATAAAATCATCCAGTTCAGACGTAGTAACCGATGGGCTATATCCACTTTTCCGGTTCTCGGCAGCATAAGCAGCCATATTCATTGCATCATTGGCAGTTCCAATAGGAGGTGAATACGCAAAATCGATATCGGCTACATCATGAATGGTAAGTTTCGATGCCACAGCAGTAGCAATAACATCCAGACGCTTATCCGCTCCTTTGTAACCTGCTGTTTGTCCGCCAAGTATGCGACCGGTTTCACGATCGTAAACCAGCATCACCGTTACGTTTTCGGCTCCTGGATAATACGAAGTATGATGCTCTTTGTGAACCACAACTGCATCAGCAGGAATTCCTGCAGAACGGGCCTGCTTCAGCGACAAACCGGTAATTCCGGCAACTGCTTCAAACACACGAACCACCGAAGTTCCCATCGAACCTTTGTAGGGATGTTGTCCGCCAAGTGCATTTTCAGCAGCAATACGTCCCTGACGGTTCGCAGGACCTGCAAGCGGAATCCGCACTTTTTTATTCATCACCCGATGTTCAATTTCCACCATATCGCCTGCAGCATAAATCGAAGGGTCGGAAGTTTGCATGTATTCGTTGACCAGCAATCCACCTGCTTCACCGAGTTCCAGACCAGCGTCTTTAGCCAGTTGAAGAGTTGGACGAACTCCAATGGAGAGTAACACCATATCGGCTTTCAGGGTTTGACCGTTATCCAGCTTCACTGTACTGTGACCAATTTCAGTCACGCCACGACCGGTATGAACTTTAACACCATAGGAAAGCATTTCTGTTTCAATGAAACCGGCAGTTTCAGGTTCCATCAACGCCATCACGTGTGGCATCATTTCCACTACACTAACCATGATTCCACGCTTAGTCAAAGCTTCCACCATTTCCAGTCCGATAAAACCGCCACCTACTACCACAGCATGTTGGGGCTCTTCTTCATCGATAAAACGTGCTATGTCGTCCATATCTTCCAGTGTCCAGAGTGTAAACACATGTTCCTGTGATGCTCCGGGAAGATCGGGAGTAACGGGGCGGCCACCCTGGGCCAGGATTAATTTTGTATAGTCAAATTTTGTTATTTCACCACTGCGAACATCACGGGCTGTAACCACTTTATTTTCACGATCGATGATAGTGACCATGGTATGAGTATGTACATCCACATTGTATTGTTCGTTAAAACTTTCGGGACTCTGAAGAATCAACTTCGAGCGACTTTTAATATCGCCGCCAATGTAATACGGCAAACCGCAGTTTGCGAACGAAATGTCTGGTCCTGCTTCCAACAGTGTAATCTGTGCATCGGGCGAAAGGCGGCGGGCTTTGGCGGCTGCCGTTGCACCGGCAGCCACACCGCCTACAATAAGAATTTTTTCCATTGTAGAATTGAATCAAAAAAACGAATTATAAAACAAAACTTTTTATATCTCTTTACTAATTGTCATGGCAGCTATGGTTCCATCGGCCACAGCCGTTGTAATCTGCCTGTATTTTTTACTAACGATATCGCCAATTGCATAGATATCGGGCAAGGATGTTTTACGATCCTCATCGGTTTTAATATATCCCCACTGATCCTGTTCGGGTAACACATCTCCCAAAACGGAAGTATTAGCTTTAAATCCAATAAACACAAACACACCATCGCCTTCCAGCTCCACCAACTCCTTTGTTTTCAGATTTTCCAGTGTTGCAATCATTTTATCTTCCCGCTTTTCAAACTTGCGCGGTTCGTGCGAATACATCACCGATATCTTATCGTTAGCTATCAGGTGATCAATAGCCGTTTGATTGGCTGTCAGGGCATCAAACTGGTGCACCATGGTTACCTTGCGGGCAAATTTAGTAATAAACAATGCTTCCTCCACAGCCGAATTTCCGCCACCAATAACCGTAACATCTTTATCAACATAATATTTCGCATCGCAGGTGGCACAGTACGAAATCCCTTTGCCTTTGTATTCCTTTTCGCCGGGTGCATTCATGGTGTTGGGAGAAGTCCCGGTACCAATGATGATCTTCTTTGCTCTAATGGTCTCCGTTTGGTCTATTACAATTTCTTTTTTCACCAAATCAACCGAAGTAACATCCACAGCCACTTTAAAATCGATGCCAGCATGTTTGGTTTGTTCGCTCATATAATGAGCCAGCATATAACCGTTTTGGGGCTGTTCGAAACCGGGATAGTTAGAAACCTGGTGCGTAATCCCCATATAACCACCGGGAAGGGCCGGATCGATTAACACTGTTTTAATTTTGGCTTGTCCCAGATAGAGCCCAGCGGTAAGTCCGGCCGGGCCTCCACCCAGAATCGCTACATCGTAGTCCGATACCACTGGTCGAATCCTCGATTTAATTTCCTGAACCTCTTCGGGTGTTATCATCTTATCCAGACGTTCCGAAATTTCAGATTTTTTGATTCCGCCACTGATGGTATCCAGAATTTGATTCCCGTTATCAAAAAACAATAGCGTTGGTGAAGAACTAACACCCAGCTCTGTAGCCAGTTCACGATTTCCCTGACGAAAAATCTTCAGGAATTTAATTTTATCTCCGTAAAGTTCAGACAAAGCATTAAACTTGGGTGCTAAAGCCTCACAGGGAGGACACTCGGTAGAATAGAAATCGAGCACTATTTTACCACCTTTCAAAACTTCCTTTTCAAATTCAGATGCGTTAATTTCCTGCATTTGTTGATGTATGTTATTAATTGGGTTTGTACTGATTGACGATACAAAAGTACTACTTTTTCTATTCAAAACAATATATGTACATATATTCATACGTTAAACTTAGTTAATTCATGAATTTACAATTTGACAGCAACTAATTTACATATTGAACTGTACAAATAGCGTATTGCATTTATGATACTTAACAGTAGTTTGGCCCAGAGAAAAATAATCAAAATGTAAAAAATTAGTTTTTGTAATGATTACATTAAATATCAAATTGTAAGTTATCTTCAAAATGATTCATTATCTTTGTTGACTTTTAAAATAAAAACAGGCTCGACCCTGTTATAGTACAACAGTTTGTGTAGAATGAAACGATTATCAACAAGTACAATTTTACTATTTGGCATCTTTTTGCTGGTTGCACAGGTGCCGGCAGGATATTATTATTCAGCCGAAGGTTTATCGGGGAAGGAACTCAAATCAGCGTTGCACCAGATTATTCGTCAGGGCAAGCGCTTAAGTTATGGATCCGGGTCGGGAAAGACCTGGAGTGGATTCGAAAAGTCGGATCTTCATCCTGAAGGTTATGTTTGGGATATGTATTCACTTACAAAGCGCTATTTCCCGGGTGGCGGATCAGCTGCCAGCGGTATGAACATTGAACACAGTGTGGCTAAAAGCTGGTGGGGAGGAACCAATAATGATGCTTATAAAGATTTATATCATTTAAATCCATCAGATATCTCTGCAAATTCTGCACGCAGTAATTATCCCTTGGGTATAAACAATGGTAGTAAATTCAACAATGGAAGCATCAAAGTTGGAAACAACATATATGGCACTGAATATACAGGATTGAGTTTTGAACCACTCGATGAATACAAAGGTGATTTTGCACGTGCTTATTTGTATATGTTTACCTGTTATGAAAATTTTTCGTGGACCGGCACAAATGCTCCCACGATGTTGATTAAAAGTGAAACCTGGCCTATGTTGCGCAATTGGGCGAAAAACATGTTGCTCGAATGGCACCGAAAAGATCCGGTAAGTGAAAAGGAACGTAAACGGATGGCTGCCATTTATCCGCTTCAGGACAACCGAAATCCCTATATTGATTACCCCGAACTGGTGGAATTTATCTGGGGCGTTTCCAGCACACAGGCATGGTACCCGGGAGCCGAAGTAACCGATCCCGATCCTGAAGATCCGAATCCTACAGATAAATTCGAAGCGCTTCCCCCCACCAACATCAGCAATAACGGTTTTACAGCCAATTGGACTGCTTCAAATGGTGCAACAGCGTATCGCGTGCATGTATATACTATTCAGGAAAACGACACTCCCGAAGAAGTTACTATCCTGAATATTAATTTCGGTGAAGGCTTACCTTCCGGATGGAACACTACCGGATATACCGACACACAAACCTCCGGAAGTATCCGGTTGGCTTCAGGAAGTAATCCCGGTGTAATCAGTTCAGAAGAACTTGATTTATCAACCCAAAATAATCAACTTACTGTTCAGGCCCGACAATACAGTAACGACACCGGGGCAACACTTACAGCCAGTCTGGATGGTGAAGTAATTGCTGAGTGGAATACAGCAAAAGATAATCAGTACTACACTATCGATTTAAAATCGGGAACTGAAACTTCAGTTATCAGTCTGTCAGCAAAAGCCAACAGGCGTGTTTATATTGATAAGCTCTTGCTAAAAGGAAGCATCACCGGTTCAAATTCGGTAAATGTTCCCGGTTATCCGGTACAGGTAGGCCAAACACTACAGTATAGTGTTAGCGGACTGGAACCTGATGTAACCTATTACTACAAGGTAGAAGCCATCAGTGGCTCCTCCATTCAGACCACAACAACAATTCCTGTAAAAACTCTTATTGTAAGTGGAATGTCAAATCAGGATTACAATACTTTTATTGTAAAATCAGGAGATCGAGGAATTCAGCTTTCTTCTCAGGAGGAAATTAAAAGTGTTGCTTTGTACTCTGTTTCGGGGAGGTTACTGTATTACAAGGAACAGCTGACTGGTCAACATGAAGTTCCCCTTTCAGAAAAGGGAATTTATCTTCTAAAAATTAACGATAAGCAAGAAGTCAAAACGCACAAAATTATATTCTGATTTTTGTATCAAACAGACAGAAGCTGCTACCAACCACTGAGCAGCTTCTGCCTGTTTTAACTAGTCCTTAATGCACCGGCAACTGGCACCAAAAGCTGGATCAAAGCGGGTATCAGGAATTGAATGCACAGGCATATTCGTACTGTGCCCCAGTTTAATTACTTCCAGCATCCCTTCGCCGTATACTGTGGAAGTCCACCACCATGCTGACTCTCCTAAATCTGTAAACTGAGAATTTATAAATCGCCGGCCAGCAGGCAGAGCCCAAAACCTGGAGAGATTGTTACCACCTTCGTTAGGCGATTTCCAGTTATCAAATCCCGGTTCCTTCATCTTTCCTCCTGCATTTTCACCCAAATGATTGAAAAGCTTCTTCCATTCATCGATAGTTGGAACATGCCATCCCTGTGGACAAAGTTTACCTGTTTTAATGGCATAGCCGTTGTAAAGTCGACCGTAGTAATTTTGCAGTAATTCAGAATTACCATTGTAAACTGTTTGCGATGGCTCTTGAAGCCTGAAGCCCGCATCCGACCAGGCCATTGAGTCCAGTCGATTTGCAATAAAGGTATTATCGTTGAGATAACGTGTTCTCAAGTTACTAGCCAACCAGATTTGATCGCCAATTTTCACCGAATAATAGGTAAATCCATCCAAATCGGTAACTGCATTGGGTGTTAATACAAAATCTTCTTCAACAGGTTCTTCTTCTCCATCATCTACCTGAAACGTAAACATGGGCATATTCACCTTGCATTGGGTATTCTGATTTGAATCAATTCCACAATCCCACTGACCATTGGAATTGGAATCCACCCATTCGAAAGAGCAATCGGTTAACTGAGCCCCGGGAGCCCCCAGCATCCATTTAATCGTTGTTGTTTCACCTGCTTTAACCTTGAAGCCCCGAATAGTTTCTCCTGAAGATGCAAGCTGAAAAACACCTTGTTGAACCACAAAATTCCCTTTTTTAGAGAAACAATTGGTAATGATTTTATCATCCGGACAAGTGGTTTCATCCAAAGAACTTTGCATGACAACCAATTGAGACGAATTGTTTTGATAGATAGCTTCTCGCTGAACTATATTTTTAAAAACCAGTTTGATGCTTTGGTAGGTACCTTCAGGAAGATCGTCGGTTTCAAAATAATACTCGCTCACTGATTTCAACGCATTACTTTCACCTATTTTATACCACTTAAAATCGTCAGTTACCCCTTTATCAACCAACTCCTTCGCCACCCAAAATTCAGTAACAAAGAACTTGATGTCGGAAGGATGCATTACATTAACAGTTGAATTTGTCTGAATTTTCATTGGGCTGATAGCCAACGGTGCAGCTTCTGAAACAGCAGATACACCTGTTACCACCAGAGAACCTTTTTCACCCGTTTCTTCGCAGGATGAAAGTTGCAGCATCAAAGCGATCACGATTAAAAAAATGGTTGTTCTCATAAGGCATAGTAATTTTGGTATCGAAAAATCTGATTTACTTAAAATACCAGGCCGCTCCCAGCGAAAGCAGTTCTTTCACAGGCCGGCAATCGGGTGTGTTTACATGTCCGTTCTTATTTTTTGCTACAGAAGCACAACCACCTCCGCATGCTAATGAAACATCACAGCTTTTACATTGTTCAATGGTCGTGATATCACGATTTTGCCACTCTTCCACCACCTCATTTTTCAGGCTTACTTTCGGGTAGAAAGTCCCGAGTTCCTCCCCTTTTTTTCCAACCGTTGCTGTGCAGGAGTAAATGGTTCCTGTATAATCAAAGGCCCATTCGGTTTTACAGGCCGGACAGGAATCGAAAAGCGGAGCGGGCAATGAACCATTTTCAGCTATAAACTTTGCAATCGAAAAGGCCGGCTTGTAAAACTCAGCGATGTAGGGGTGAGCCTGCAATAGCTTATAAAGATGAGCATACAGGGTAGCGCGATCGAAGAGGCGGTCGGGACTACTGTTGCAGACATGCAATTCGTAATTCCTGCCAATTTGTGTTTTGAACAAAGGAGACTTTGTCCATCCTTTTTCAATGGCAAACCGGGATAAGTCGGCCAGGTTATCAATATTATCCTTATCCACCACCATTCTCAGGTTAATTTGTAAACCGGCAGCCAGACAGGCATCTATGCCTTCAACAATGCGACGGAAAGTTGGAAGTTTACCGTGCATATAACGCCGCTGATCGTGAATTTCCTGCGTCCCATCGAGAGTAACCTGAATTTCACGTATCGATGCAGTTTTCAACAAATCAATGTAGTCGGTAAGTGTGTAGCCATTGGTAACGAAAGCTATATCAAGTTCAGCTTCTACTGAACGTTGCAGCAAATAAGCAATCAGTTGTCGCTGTTTGTCGCCCGGCAGCAGTGGTTCACCACCAAAAACAGTAATGTATTTTTTTCGACCTGCAAAATGCACTGCAATATAGTTGAAGAAAGCATCGGTTACTTCTTCGGAAAGCGGCTGTCGAACAGGCTCATATCCTTCCTGATAACAATACGAACAGGCAAAATTGCAGGAATAATTTGGAACAAAAAACAACTGAACCTCGTCCTGGTCACGTTCTTCCTGAAAATCGAAATACGCATATTTAAACGCTTTCTTTTCCTTTTCAGGTGCAATAAGGTAGCCACGTGCAGCAAATTCTCCGTCGGGGTCGGCTTCCTGTTGAAGCAATTCCAGCTCGCCGGCCGAAATTAAATCACCCGATTTATGCAGGGGATTGACAATGAAAAAAGCATCGGAATCGGCAACGGGTACAATAATATTGTATTTTGACAGCTCCATGTAAGTAGATTTTTAAAATACATAACCAATATTAATCGACAAGGGCACTTTCACCGCATCGTTGGAAGGGTACACATTTCCATTGGAATAATGACCGATTTTTAACTCGGCATTATAGCGACGATCATCTCCAAAAAAGATTCCTGCACCCATGTTATCCATAAAAGTAAACTTCTCACCTGTATCGAAACCATCGATTATTTTTTCGGAGATGAAGGTGGGTGCTGCAACCGTGTAGTAAAAATAGGCGTCGAATGCTTTTGTTTGCAGGAAGTTCAAACGAAAAACCGGAAACACCGAGAAGGTAAAAAACTGCTGTCCGGGCAACTGCGTGGTGCCATGTTTACCCGTAGTTTGCCAAACCGAAGCATTCACCCCCCAGTCGAGCGCAAAAAACTTCGCACTATGGAAAACATTGCGTTGATAATTGAGCGACAACCCTTGCCGAACATGCACATTTCCGCCCCAGAAAATCGGGAAATACTTATTCGATACAAAGTTATTTACCCCATATCCCAGCACATTGCTTGTATAACCGATCTGAAACCACTGTTTGGGATGAATCATGCCACCTTCTTTGGTTTTCTGAATTTGCTCTTCGGTATAGGGAACTAAGTTATAGGAAAAACCACCTCCCACGAAGGACGTATAGGGTTGATTGTGTGTAGGTGAAGCCGGCGAATAATTCCCTACTACTTGCAGTGCCCATTTTTTATTCAGATGGTATTTCAAACCTGCCCCAAGCATAAGCGTTCCAAAATTGGTATCCTTCACCACCGGATTGCCCTGTTTATCTTCAAAACCGGCACGGGTTATCAGTCCCAAACCTCCTTCACCATAGACCGAAAAACGATCGCCCAGGGGCAGTTTACCTTTTACCATAAAACCGCCTACATTCGTCCAAACGGAATGACTATCCTCAACACCCCCTTTTTCGTAGGAATACCTTACCCAGGAAACTGGTCGCATGTAGAATACCTGTCCGGCAAGGTATTTATTAAAATCGTAGCCCCACAACACCAGCCGCACTGCCATGGGTGGCACTGTCACACCAACGAGATTGTATCCCGGTTCAAGTTGAGCTGCACTAAAGGGATAATTGATAGCACCAATATTAACTTCGAAATACGAACGCTGCATGATTGGTGGCAACTGAGAACGCTCATCCTGAGCAGTAACCGCATTTACCAGGATGATAAACAAGAATAAGAAAATAAATTTACGTTTCATTTTTTCAGAAATGTAAGGATGGAATGAGCCGCCCGGGCAGCAGCTCCGGATTCACCCATTGTAGTTTGCAACTTACTGTAACATTCAAGTTGCCGACTGCGGTATTCCTGATTGTTCAGTAACTGATTCAATTCATTTTTCAGATTATCGACCGTAAAAAAATGGGCATATAATTCCTTTGCAACTAATTTATCGGAAATTATATTCACCATAGCGATGTACTTCACTTTCAATAGCAACTCTTTTATTAGATAAGAAAGGCGACCCTGCAACGAACTGTACACCACCACCTGAGGTGTTCCCAGCAAAGCAGTTTCGAGCGTAGCAGTACCCGAATTGACTATGGCAACTTCAGCTGCATGTACCAATTGATAGGTTTGTGCCACCACAACAGGATAACCGGCTCCCTGCATCACCTGCTGGTAAAAGCTATCCGGGATGGATGAAACACCTGAAACAACCAGCTGATAGTCCGGGAACTGACGGGCAGCTTCGATCATTTTTGGAAGACAGGATTCAATTTCCTGACGGCGGCTACCCGGTAATAAAGCAATTACAGGCTTATTAGTAAGCGAATTGCGTTGACGAAACTCTTCTATCGGAAGCGGCGATGCCAGGTAGTTCCGAGTTGCATCAACCGACGGATGACCTACATAGTCCACTTCACAATTATACGAAGCAAAAAAATCTTTTTCAAAAGGAAAAATGGAAAGCACCTTTGAAATGTCGCGCTTAATTTGGTTGACACGATAGGATTTCCAGGCCCAGACAGCAGGCGGAATAAAATAAAATATTGGAATCAGGGTAGTTTTACGCAAATAAGCGGCCATTCGCATGTTAAAACCCGGATAATCAATTAAAATAACTGCATCGGGCTGAAAGTCGGCAATTGCTTGCTTGCACACACGAAAGTTCCGACGAATGGCGGGAAGATTCTTAAGCACTGTTACAAATCCCATAAAAGCCATTTCCCGGATGTGAATTACAGGTTCAACATCTGTTGCAGCCTTCATGGCATCACCTCCGCAAAAGCAGAATTCCGCTCCCGGGTCGTTTAGTTTTAATGCCTGCAATAACGCAGCGGCATGTGCATCACCGGATGGTTCGCCGGCAATGAGAAAATATTTCATTTACTGAAAGTTAGTCGTGACAACCAGCTACAACGGTTGATACTTTTGCACAACATTGTGCCTGTTGTTTGGTTGAACTGCAACCGCAATTTTGTTTTACCACACTTTTCATATTTCAACTATTTATTATTTTTCACCATATACTGTAAAACTGGCCACTTCAGCCTTTCCTTTCGGATAAGGCTTAGACTCCTCAAAGATAAGGATATTTTGAAAACCAGCCGCTTCGAGCATTGTTAAATATTCGGCCCGGGTAACAGCACCTGCCCAGCATTCGGCCACTGCTTCAGGGTCATTACGGTATTCATCTGGTATCGTTGATGTTGCATAAATATCGCTCACCACAAAACGACCGCCAGCTTTCAGAATGCGATACACCTCGTTCCATACTGCTTGTTTGTTGATTGCATGGTTGATGGTACAATTCGAAATAACACAGTCGATGGTATCAGTTTCCAGCGGCAAACTCTCGAGTTCCGCCTTAAGTATCATTGCATTTTCCACTTCAAATTTTGCCAGATTAGCCTTTGCTTTCTGAATCATTCCTTCCGAAATATCAATTCCATACACAAAACCATGCTCACCTACTTCATCGGCCATTTTAATCACATCATTGCCCCTGCCACTTCCCAGATCGACACATCGTTCACCGGGCTGAGTTTTTGCATAATTGATAGCTCCCCCGCAGGAAAGGCAACAGGTAGTTTCGCTTAAAAAGGTATATCGTTGATTGATAGCTGAATTTACTTGCATAGCAGTTTTGTAGTTGAACCAATATGCAAAAATACAAAAATATCCTTTAACATAGGGCTCACAAGGTAAAAAAGTTCCATTCCCGGTCAGAATCAGATGCATTTTACACATCGATATCATTGTCAATCAAATAATTATTTCTATCTTTGCAGCCGCTTTATGCGAAAAAACAACATTTTATAATTTAAAAAGTTAGTAAACAGTATGTTAAATCATTATGAAACCGTTTTCATTTTAACTCCCGTTTTGTCTGACGCACAGATGAAGGAAGCGGTAGAAAAGTTCAAGACCATCCTCACCGAGAATGGGGCGACTATTACCAATGAGGAGAACTGGGGACTGCGCAAGCTGGCGTATCCAATCCAGAAAAAATCGACAGGATTCTACAACCTGTTGCAGTTTGATGCCGAATCTACCATTGTAGATAAGCTGGAAACCATGTATCGTCGCGACGAGCGCGTTATTCGCTTCCTGACCTTCCGTCTGGATAAGTTTGCGTACGAATACGCTGAGAAGAGAAAAGGTATTAAAGCTAAAGAACAAGTAAAGGAGGCATAAATTATGGCAGCAAATCAAGGAGATATCCGTTATCTGACTCCACCGACCGTGGATGTTAAAAAGAAAAAATATTGCCGTTTCAAGAAGAGCGGTATTAAATACATCGATTACAAGGATCCTGAATTCCTGAAAAAATTCCTGAACGAGCAGGGAAAAATTCTTCCCCGTCGTCTCACCGGTACCTCGCTGAAGTTCCAGCGTCAGGTATCTCAGGCAGTAAAGCGTGCCCGTCATTTGGCATTGCTTCCTTATGTAACTGATATGATGAAATAATAAAGAGGAGGAACGAATATGGAAATCATTTTAAAAGAAGATGTAATCAACTTAGGTTACAAAGGAGATGTGGTTAAAGTTCGCGACGGATATGGTCGTAACTTCCTGATTCCTCAGAAAAAAGCTGTTCTGGCTACCGAATCGGCAAAGAAAATGCTGGCAGAAGACCTCCGTCAGCGTGCCCACAAGCTGGAACGTATTAAAAATGAAGCTGTTGAACTGGCTGAAAAAGTAAAAGATATCACTCTTACGATTGGTGCAAAAACAAGCACTACCGGTAAGATCTTCGGTGCAGTAAGTACTGTACAGATTGCTGATGCGTTTGAAAAAGCCGGATTCACTGTCGACCGCAGAGTAATTGTGTTGAAAGAGCCTGTTAAAGAAATCGGTTCGTACAAAGCAACCCTGAAACTCCACAAAGAAGTAACTGTTGAAGTAGCTTTTGACGTAGTATCAGAATAATTCGCTTTCGGTCAATTCAAAATCGTGATAACCGATGTCCCGCTAAAACCCGGGGCATCGGTTTTTTTGTGCATCAACAAAACAAGAAGAGAATATTAAATGTTTAATGATTAATGATAAATGATTAAACATTAAAAAAAGTTGGCTTTACTACACTTAGAATCCAGTCCGT
>JANJXE010000472.1 GCA_024709185.1 Paludibacter sp. | reverse complement strand
AACGATATCGTTCCGCCAACTATCAATCACGAAGATGGCGACAACGACCCCGACATCGATTATAATCTCAATTTTACATTTAATAAGGCTCAGAAACGCACGGTTAATGCGGCTTTGTCGAATACCTTCGGATTTGGTGGTCACAACGCCAGCGTTATTGTGAAAAAATTTGTGAAATAAGGTGATTGCCTTTATAAAACGTCATTTAAGACTTCTTTCGCATGCGCGGAAGGAGTCTTATTTGCAATTATACAAGGTACTCGGATTCTATCCCGACAATATCGCTTATTACCAGTTGGCCCTGCGCCACCGCAGTTCCACACCTCATTCAGCAAAAGGGTATATGCTCAGTAACGAGCGGCTCGAATTTCTGGGCGATGCTGTTCTCAATTCGGTAGTCACTGATATTCTTTTCAATCGCTATACCCATCAACAGGAAGGTTTTCTGACGAATACGCGTTCGAAAGTGGTGAGTCGGGAGTTTCTCAACCGCATGGCGATTAACCTGGGGCTCGACAAACTGGTGGTTACCGCCCGCACCATGCGCCATTCAGTAAACCGGAATATCTATGGAAATGCCCTCGAAGCACTATTGGGTGCCATCTATCTCGATTATGGCTACAAGCAATGCAAGAAGTTTGTTGAAAAACGATTATTTTCGCGTTTTGTAGACCTCGATAGTGTGGTGCAGGATGAGCAGAATTACAAGTCGCGCATCATCGAGCTGTGTCAGAAATACCGTTTCAGCTACGAGTTTGAACTGGTGGAAGAGCAGATGGAGTCGTCGAACAAGCATATTTTTACCACCCGGCTGCTGATTGATGGAAAGGTGATGGCGGAAGCGCGTGGTCACAGTAAGAAACTCTCGCAACAAAAGGCGGCCTATGAGGCCTGGCATCGCCTTCAAAATGATGCTGAAACGTTTGAACAACTCTGCGCTGAAACACGTTAAACAAAAGAAATACATTCACTTACAAACAATAAACTACATGGAAACACTGCATTTTGCTGAAATCATCGCCAGTCAGGCGAAAAAGTACGGCGAGAAAGCTGCCTTTCAGCACCGCCGGAATATTACCGACGAATGGACAGCACTCAGCTGGAACGATTTTTCATCTAAGGTATTTTCTCTCGCCAAAGCCCTTTATGAGTTGGGTGTGAAAGAAGGCGACCGCGTAGGGCAGTTCTCCAACAATATGGTGGAAAACATGATTTCTGATTATGCCCTCTTTGCAAACCGTGCAGTGGTTGTTCCTATGTATGCCACCTCCACCGCTGCTCAGATTGAATTTATAATTAACGACTCGGGCATCGAACTGCTGTTCGTGGGCGATCAGGGACAATTTGATATCGCCATGGAAGTAAAAGCGCGCTCAAGCGTGCTCAAAACGGTAGTGGTATACGATGATGAAGTGAAGGTGTCAGGCGAAGGCGTGATTCGTTTTGAGGAAATGTTGAAAAATGGGAAATTGTCGAACCATCATTTTGAAGTACAACAGCGTCAGCAGGCAGCCACCGAAGATGATCTGGCCTGTATTCTGTATACTTCAGGCACCACAGGCAATCCAAAAGGTGTGATGTTGCCTCATTCCTGTCTCGACGAGGCAGTGCGTGTGCACCGCATTCGTATTCCCGAAATGACCGATCAGGACACCTCCATTGCCTTCCTTCCCATGTCGCATGTGTTCGAACGCATGTGGTGCTACCTGTGCGTGGCCAATGGCGTAACCGTTTACATTAACCTTCGGCCCATCGAAGTAAGTGAAACCATTAAGCAGGTGCGTCCTACGATGATGTGTGCCGTTCCCCGTTTCTGGGAAAAAGTATATTCGGCCGTACAGGAAAATATCGCGAAGATGCCGCCTTCGAAGCAGGGCATCGTTACCTGGGCGCTTGCAGTAGGTAAAGAATACAATATTGATACGCTGCGTTTGGGTAAAAAACCAGGCCTGGGCCTGAGTATGAAGTATAAGATAGCTGATAAACTTATTTATTCTAAAGTAAAGAAAACAGTGGGTATCGACAATGCCAGGCTGTTCCCTGTGGCCGGTGCCCGCTTGTCCGACGATATCAATATTTTCTTCCGCAGCATGGGAGTGCCTATCGCGTATGGATATGGATTGACCGAGACTACTGCTACAGTAAGTTTCTTTCCACCCGTAGGATATGAATTTGGCACGGTGGGTGAAATCATACCCGATTTGGAGGTGAAAACCGGAGTGGATAACGAAATTTTGGTGAAGGGTCGTACTGTTTTCAGTGGTTATTATAAGAATCCTGAAGCCAATGCAGCTGCCTTTACTGAAGATGGCTTTTTCCGCACCGGTGATGCAGGATTTGTGCGCAACGGTTGTATCGTGCTGACCGACAGGCTGAAGGACTTGTTCAAGACTTCCTATGGAAAGTATATAGCTCCTCAGGAGATTGAGACTCGTCTGGTGTTGGATAAATTCATCGAACAGGTAGCTGTGATAGGCGACGAGAAACCCTACGTAACGGCCATAATCCATCCTGCGATTCCATTAGTAGAAGAATTTGCAAAGAAGGCTAAGATAAAATTTGAGAGCACCGAGGAACTGCTGGCCCATCCACAGATTTACGAGCTCATTATGCAGAGCATATTGAAGCGTCAGGAAGGTATGGCGCCTTACGAGCTGATTAAGAAGTTTGCGATGATAGCTTCCCCGTTTAGCATTCAGAGCGGTGAACTCACCAACACCCTAAAGCTCAAACGTCCGATTGTTGCGCAGCGTTACAAGTTATTGATTGACGAAATGTATGCTAAATAACACCTTTTGTGTTAAATATTTGTCCAATCATTTGAATATATGTGTTTTATAACATATTTATTATATCTTTGCATCGAAATTGAAATTTAAAATCAATTAAGTATGAACAAAGAAACCATTGGAAGCAATGCCGGTTTGATATGGGCCGCATTGGAAAACGGCGCACTGAGTGTGAAAGCCGTTAAGAAAGCCACTAAGTTGAAGGAAGCCGATTTGAACCTTGCATTGGGTTGGTTGGCTCGCGAAGACAAAGTAGTTTTCAGCGAAGTAGAAGGCGAAGTGGTGGTAAGTCTGGCGTAATGCAGCACCACCAACGGAATAAAGAGCGGAGGGTATGTACTTTTCCGCTTTTTTTTATGGATAGAATTTTAGGAATTGAAAAAAACATAGTATATTTGCAGCCGGTTTTGCGGAACCGCTTGCATGCGAAAATAGCTCAGTTGCCAAAGGAGAGACGCTCTATGCTCTACCAACTGAGATAAGCATCATTTGAAATATTTTGCGAAAATAGCTCAGTTGCCAAAAGATAGACACGACGGTGCTCTACCAACTGAGATAAGCATCATTTGAAATATTTTGCGAAAATAGCTCAGTTGGTAGAGCATAACCTTGCCAAGGTTAGGGTCGCGGGTTCGAGTCCCGTTTTTCGCTCTCTCTTACAGGAGTCATTCCTGCCCGGATGGTGGAATGGTAGACACGAAGGACTTAAAATCCTTTGGCTTCACGGCTGTGCGGGTTCAAGTCCCGCTTCGGGTACAAGTCCCTCTTAATCGATTGATTAAGAGGGACTTTTGATTTATTGTGTAAATACATTTGTGCGTTCAGTAATTAATTTCTTATAAGCCTTTTGTCTTTCTGAATCCAGAAAAGAGTTGTTTATAAGTTTAATAGCTTCAGGCAGCCATTTTTGAAGCCTTTTATACACAGCATTTATTTGTTTGTCATTTAAAATTAATACAACCCCCAGACGATCGAAATACCCTTTGTTGAAGTTTT
>JANJXE010000469.1 GCA_024709185.1 Paludibacter sp. | reverse complement strand
ATTACGGCATGTAATATATTTCCAAAGGTATCACTTTCAATAGTCTCTGTGATTTCGTCACGGGTCTGTAAAGTTTCCAGGTAGGATAGGCAAAATTGCAGGGGACAATTGATGTAGGTATTGATGGCACTGGCTGATAATGCTTTACCAGATGGCTCCTGAGATGTATAGGCTTTCAATAGATCTAAAATACGTGCATCTTTCTTTAAATTCAAATCGCCCGGAGAATGAAAAACAACATCTGAACTGGTTGTTTTGACTTCAATATCAAGATGATAAAAGTATTTCAGTTGATAATAGTAGCGACTCACCTCGCCTGTGGTTCCTCCCTCTGACCTGGTATCTGAAATAAAAAAGATAGAATCAGCATGATGAAGTAAGCGGTAGAAATTGTAGGATGAAACCGCATCAGCATGTTCGTAGGTTGGTAACTCAAATCCTTTTCTTAATTGATAGGGAATAAAACTGTTTGAAAAACTTTTTTTTGGGAACACTCCCTCGTTAAATGAACTGATAATAATGTTCCTGAAATCTAAACCCCTGGTTTCAAGTACCCCCATAACCTGCAATCCATCAAGTGGTTCACCTACAAATGGGATACTAATCAACGTTGATAATTCTCGTAAAATACGAATTAATGTATCTAAATTGATCAGGTTGATTGCTTTGTTTTTATCAATCAGTTGTTGAAGTTTGCTAACTTCACTATGATATTGGTAAATGAATCCTTCTTCCAGGGAATTCACTTCCATATGCAGGGATTTCCATTTGCGATAGAGCAGTAGAAGCGTCTCTTTTACATAACTCAGAAAATTGTCGGTTGTTACGCTGGCACTAAACAAACTGGTTGTCAGGATCGAACGATGAAGATAATCTGCTTCAACATATACTTTATTCTCAGCAGTGATTTGCTGAATAAGTTGTCGGCTCACATCTTCCTCAATTTCAGCGATAAATTGATGATTAAGAATATTAATGACATTCTGATGGTAGAACCGGACGGTTTGACCAGCGCTTTTTTTAACACGGTGTAATTCGTAAATATGATCCATTAATCCAGCAACTGGAGTCATATTCATGGGATAACCCATGGTTACATTTATTTTTTTAATCTGTTTAGGGACAGAATACAATAAGGGAAGCAATAACTGTTCATCGGGCAGAACAATGGCAGTTTGTAAAAAAGACTCTTCCCGTGTATCGGGTGGATATAATTGATTTAGCAGATTGAAAATTTCCTTTGCCTGACCAACTCCAGATGGAACTTGTATGAGTTGAAGTTGTTTATCTGCAAGAGATTGTATGGTAGATTCTATAGAATAAGTTGAAGGAAACTTCAGGGTGTTTTCGGTGTAAAAGCGGGATGCCGGATTTTCAGGATCACGTAGTGGTTCCGAATCATAATCCCAATAGAAATCCGCTTTATTCATCCTGCGAAGTGCAAGCATACAGCGTTTTTCACATGCATTCAGGGCATTAAAACCTACAAAAACAAATTCTTTATCGGCAATCCAATCGATAGTTTCATTTGCTTCAAATTTTTCAGCTACCTCACGCATCATCATGCCTTCGTAGGCAAGTTGATTGTCTTTTAAATGCTGTTTAAATTCAGTATATAATTCGTTAAGAATACTCCATGTGGCTACAAACTCCTGTTGACTGAGTTTATCGGGCATAGGATTAAAGTTTTTCCAGAAAGAACGAATGGCAGCAAGCTGATTTTCTGAAAAGGATTGAAATTGCTCCTCAATGCTCTTTAAATCAGTAATATTCTGAAATAACTGACCAGCATTAACACAATACTTATCCACTTCATTAAAGTCATTTAGAATGATATCGCCCCAAAATGCAAAATTGTCGAAGGTTTCCTGGGTATTTCCCTTTTTTTGAAAAAGTTCGTAAAGGGTAAACAACTGATAAAGCTGGTCAGCTTTACTTGTTCCTGAAGCCAACTCAAACCACTGACCAATTGTGATGATTTCGGGTGAAAAAAATGCTTTATCAGCTACTTTTGACAGGTATTGCTGAAAAAACAATCCGGCTCTTCGATTTGGAAATACGAAAGTGAACCGGTTGATATCGTGTGAATGGTATTTAAAAAAGGTCTCAGCAACCCTGTATAAGAAGTGTTTCATCCCTAATCTGCAACAGTGAATTTAAATGCAAATATAATGAATTATTGCCAGTAATAACCATTTTAAAACTAAAATATCTATCTTAGCGACCCGAAAAACAATAAATTTAAAGATGATTGGAACAGTTGTAAATACAGTAGCAGTAGTGATTGGTGGTAGTCTTGGACTTATACTAAAAAATAACCTGCCAACCCGTCTCACCAGTATCTATTTTCAGGCCATCGGACTTTTCACACTTGCAATAGGTATTTCGATGGTTTGGGAACTAAAACACATTTTAATTGTTGTAAGTAGTCTGGGAATAGGTTCATTAATTGGTGAACTGTTGAATTTGGAAAAACAAACCGATAAATTCAGTGATTTCCTAAAAAAGAAGTTAAGAATCGGTAGCGACCGGTTTACTGAGGGAGTAGTAACTTCATTCTTACTTTTCTGTGTGGGATCTATGACAATTGTAGGAGCAATTCAGGAAGGAACAGGTGTTTCTTCTGATCTTTTAATGACTAAATCATTGATGGATTTCTTTTCTGCAATA
>JANJXE010000436.1 GCA_024709185.1 Paludibacter sp. | reverse complement strand
ATCACCATACACATCGAGCACATCGTCCATTAATTGGAAAGCCAGACCAATATTCTCACCAAAGGCATACAGATGGTTGGCATCGTTGGTTTCTGCACCGCCAATGATGGCTCCGGTTTTCAATGCACAGCCCAGTAGAACTGCTGTTTTCAGGCGAATCATTTCAATATATTCAGTGGCACTAACCTCTCCGCGTTGCTCAAATTCCATGTCGTATTGCTGTCCCTCGCAAATTTCCACCGCTGTGCGTGAAAATAAATCGAGCACCGGCTTTAGTACATGAGAAGGCGATTCAGACACCAGCATATACGAGGCAATCTGCATCACATCGCCCGACAGAATGGCGGTATTATCGTTCCACTTTACATGAACAGTAGGCTGTCCACGACGTATCGTTGCCCGGTCCATAATATCGTCGTGCAACAGGGTGAAATTATGAAACACCTCGATGCCCAGCGCAGGGCGAATGGCAGGTTCGACATTTTCGCTGTACAGGTTACAGGCCATAAGTGTAAGGGCCGGCCGGATGCGCTTTCCTCCTAAATTCAAGGTATAGGCAATAGGTGCGTACAAACCCTGTGGTTCGCGTTCCCAGCTGAGATTTTCCAGTGCGGAATTAATCATCCTGAGTAGTTCTTCGAAGCTCTTCATTCCTTCAATATTATTTTTGTTCAATGATATCGGTCATCACATCACTGATGTTTAATCCTGCGGCAGCAATCTGCTGAGGGATAAAACTGGTTTCGGTCATCCCCGGAGTAGTATTCACTTCCAGCAAATGCACCACTTCGCCTTCTGTAACGATATAATCGATGCGAACAATGCCGCGGCATCCCAGAATATCGTAAATTGCCGCAGTGAGTTGCTGCACCCTTCGTGTTAGCTCTTCGCTGATACGAGCCGGTGTAATCTCTTCCACCTGACCTTTGTACTTGGCATCGAAATCGAAAAATTCGTTGTGAGGTACTACTTCGGTTACCGGAAATACCACCGTCTTTTCCTTTGTTTTGTACATTCCACAGGTGAGCTCAGTGCCTTTCATAAAGGCCTCGATCATCACCTCTTCGCCTTCTGAAAATGCTTTTTCTATTGCCATAGGCAAGTCTTCAGCTAGCTTTACCTTGGTAACGCCAAAACTGCTACCGCCTACATTCGGTTTTACAAAGCAGGGATAGCCCACGGCCGTGGTTACTTCATCTGCACTTATTGTTTGTCCCTGACGTAGCAACACCGATTCCGAAACTTTCACACCAAAGCCTTTCAGGTACTGATTGCAGGTAAATTTATTAAAGGTGATGGCCGACGCCAGTACTCCGCAGGTGGAATAAGGTATTCCCAATAAGTCAAAATAACCCTGCAGGATTCCGTTTTCACCGGGCGTGCCATGAATGGTAATATATGCAAAATCGAAGTTAATCTTCGTACCATTCACTATGATACTAAAATCGTTTTTGTCCACCGGAACCTTTTCAAAGCCTTCCATATCGAGTTGCCAGCGGTCGGCCCGGATGGTGATGATGTACAAATCGTAACGGCTTTTATCAATAAACGAATACAGTCCCGCTGCACTTTTGAGCGAAACAACTACTTCCGACGAATCGCCACCTGCTACTATGGCTACCTTTTTTTTCATTCTCAACTTATAAATTTAAATTCGTTTGAGCATACTCGCGCCACATTTCAATTAATTTCTGAAAATCATCCGGCAATTCACTATCGAAATGCATGTACTCATTGGTACGTGGATGAACAAAACCTAATGTTTTGGCATGCAGCGCCTGCCGTGGACAGGTATAAAAACAGTTTTTGACAAACAATTTATAATAGGCCGATGTACTTCCTTTCAGAATCACATTTCCTCCATACCGTTCATCGTTGAACAAGGTATGGCCAATGTGTTTCATGTGTACCCTTATCTGGTGGGTTCTACCTGTTTCGAGGCGGCATTCCACCAGGGTAGCAAAACCGAAGCGTTCCACCACTTTATAGTGGGTAACTGCATGTTTTGCATACGGATTTTCACCTTCGGGATACACCCGGAAGCACATTCGGTCAACGGTATCACGCGCCAGTGCACCGGTAATGGTACCTTCGTTTTCCTTCACATTTCCCCAAACCATTGCCAGGTAACGCCTATGTGTCGTTTTATCGAAAAACTGTTTGCCAAGATGTGCTTTCGCTTCAGGCGACTTGGCAATCAACAACAATCCCGAAGTATCTTTATCGATGCGGTGTACCAATCCCACTCTCGTATCGTTCGGGTCGAAGTTGTGATTATCCTTTAGGTGCCAGGCAATGGCATTGAGCAAGGTACCATCGAAATTCCCAAAACCGGGGTGTACTACTAAACCGGGCTGCTTATTCACTAAAATGATATCGTCGTCTTCGTAAACAATCGTCAGCGGAATATCCTGGGGAACAATTACAAATTCGGAGGGAGGATACGCCAGTACAATGGTAATCACATCTCCCGGTTTTACGCGATAACTGGGTTTTACCGGATAGTCGTTCACACGGATATTTCCGGCTCCGGCAGCATCCTGAATGCGGTTGCGCGAAATGCTCGCCATAATATTGACCAGGTATTTATCGATACGGAGCATCGACTGGCCCTTATCCACCACAAAACGATAGTGCTCAAAGAGTTCCTGTTCTTCGGGTAATTCATTGTCCAACTCTTCGAACAATAAATCATCCCTGTCATCAAATTCTTCAGTAGTTAACACTTCTTCCGGCACGTATAAATCCTCCTATTAAAAAAAGGCTTCTTCCTCTTCCCCGCTTTGCTTCGATCCTTGTTTAAGGGCTTCTTCAATTAGGTACGAATCTTTGGTAAGCCATATATTGATGCGGGTACCTTCGGCCATTTGCTCTCCGGCCGACGGCTCCTGACGGTAAACGCGGTATAATTCTTCATCGCCCAGCGGTGGCTCGTCGTAGTTAACCGAACCCACAATAAATGAGGAAGCTACAGCACCTGAGCGGGCACTGGCTAGGGATGTTCCCAGTAAAAACGGAACTGTTGCGGATGCTTCTCCAAAACCGCTTCCAACAACCAGTACCACCGAACTTCCTTCAGGAAGACGGGTTCCGGGTTCAATATGCTGGCCGTTGTAATGTACATCGATTACCAGATCCTTGAATTCGGAGGGACGGTATTGTACATACCCTACTTTAAGACCCAGCGAACGCAGCAATGCATCGGCCTGACGGTACGAAATATCGTTTACCTCGGGCATGGGAATCGTTTTCGACTGACGTTTATTGAGAATCAGAAAAATCGAACGGTTTTTCTTCACCGACGAACCCGGAGCCGGGATCTGCTCGATGATGGTACCCAGGGCTTTGTTCTTTTCGTGTACCGAGTCAATAACCTGTATATATAAATCCTGTGAACGAAGCAATGAGGCTGCTTCTTCTTCGTATAAACCACGCAGGTCGGGCACAGGAACAGCTTCACCCAGACGTGTATACTCATCGAGCACCAAGAGCGTACCCCAGGTAAGCACAAGTACTAAACCGGATGCCAGTAGCACACGCTTTAAAATAAAACCAACTATACTTTCGTTCCAGAGCGACTTAAAATCCATTCGTATACTAAAATTGCGTTATATGTTGCATTCAACTGCCAAAAATAATCAAAAATTATGGATTAGCTGAAAACATCAGTAGGTATAAAACAAAAAAAGTAAAAACTGTTGATTCGTTTTTACTTTTTTAGTTCTTTCAGGCAATCTGAAAATTACATTTTGTGGCGACCTTCATCGGCAACGGTTAATTTCTTTCTGCCTTTGGCACGACGGGCAGCCAACACTCTACGGCCGTTAGCTGTTGCCATTCTTTCACGGAATCCGTGTTTGTTTCTTCTTTTTCTGTTCGAAGGTTGGAATGTCCTTTTCATTGCTCTTATGTATTACATTAATAATCTGAATTTTGGGACTGCAAAAATAGATGTTTTTTTTTAATTGACAAAATATACGCTATTATTTCTTGAATTTTGTGTTTTCGTCAAAAAAAATTACTTTTGGACTTTCTTAACGTAATTAACAAATTTTCCCTTATCAACCCATTATATGGACAGAGTACTGATTGTAGAACCTGAAAAAATTGGCCGAAATTTTATCCCCTCTGAATACCTTCCTGCAGGAAAAGACGAGTTTTATCAACGTAATAAACAGGTAGTTCCGCCCAAATCAGGCTGGCGAAATCTTCGATCAGGAGAGATTGAAACCCTTGTAAAAAATGAAAATACCTGTGAGGATTGGGATGATTTGCTGGTGACCGAAGAGTTTGATGCTAATATGATAAAGAACACCAGCTTTTATGGACTGGTGCGAATCGGCCGTTTGCGTAACGTGATTGTGCAACACCACGACCTTCGTCTGCCTGCCGGTATTACCAATAGCCTGATTATTTCCTGCGATATTGGCGACGATGTGGCCATCCACAACGTTCACTACCTGGCTCATTATATTATTGGCGACCGCTGCGTTTTGTTCAACATACAGGAAATGCATACTACCGACCATGCCAAATTCGGAAACGGAACTATTAAGGAGGGTGAGCCTGAAAGCGTACGGCAATGGATGGATTTAATGAACGAAGCCGGTGGCCGGCAGGTATTGCCTTTTGATGGAATGATTAGTGCCGATGCGTATTTATGGGCTAAGTATGTGGATGATAAACCCCTGCAGTCGGCTCTCAAAAAAATAACCCAGGATAGTCTCGATTCGCGCCGGGGATATTATGGTACAGTGGGCAACCACAGTGTAATTAAAAATTCACTGATTCTGAAAGATGCTAAGATAGGATCCAGTTGCTATATTAAAGGAGCAAACAAGCTTAAGAATATCACTATTAATTCTTCGAAGGAAGAACCAACCCAGATTGGTGAGGGGGTTGAACTGGTAAATGGCATTATTGGTTTTGGATGTCATATTTTTTATGGATGTAAAGCCGTGAAATTTGTTCTCGGAAACAATTCGAATCTGAAGTACGGCGCAAGGCTGATTAATTCCTATCTGGGTGATAATTCTACGATATCCTGTTGTGAAGTACTTAACAACCTTATTTTCCCGGCTCACGAACAGCATCACAACAACTCTTTCCTGATTGCAGCACTGATTATGGGTCAAAGCAATATCGCTGCAGCTGCAACACTTGGTTCTAATCACAACAGCCGGGCCAATGATAACGAAATTCAGGCAGGTCGGGGTTTCTGGCCGGGACTATGTACCAGCATCAAACATTCGAGTCGCTTTGCCTCCTTTGTATTGATGGCAAAAGCCGATTATACCTTCGAACTCGATGTTCCATTCCCTTTCTCCCTCGTTATTAATAATATTTCGGCCGATCGACTCGAGATTATGCCGGCCTACTGGTGGATGTACAATATGTACGCACTGGCCCGTAATTCCTGGAAATTTACTTCCCGTGACAAACGCATACATAAAATTCAAAATATCGAATTCGATGCCTACGCACCCGACAGCATGGAAGAAATAATCAAGGTGCTTCCTGATTTTGAAAAGTGGACTGCTATCGCATATTACAAATCGCTGAATCAATCGGTGGAAGCGTTTTCCGAAAAAGAGCTCATCAATAAAGGTAAAGAACTTCTGATGGGTGACTCAGAGCTTATTGATTCACTTGAAATTTTGGCTGAAGAGGTCGAAAATTCGAATCGTAAAGTAGTGATTCTGAAAGCTTACAAAGCCTATCATGCGTATCGCGACATGGTTCATTACTACAGTGTAAGAAATTTAATGGATTATCTGAACGATAATCCATTCAGTAGTATGAACGAAGTTCTCAATCATCCACGGGTAAGCGATTGGGTAAACCTGGGTGGTCAACTTGTAAAATCGCAGGATGTGGATAAACTTCGCTCCGATATTGGTACTGGTAAACTCAGTAACTGGGATGAAATCCACAATCGCTATAATGAGTTGTGGACTGGCTATAAGCTCGATAAACAAAAACATGCGTATGCATGCCTGTGCCTGTTGTTCGGTATCTCTGAAATTACTCCTGAGACGATGATGAAGGCGCTCGATAAAGTAAATGATTTACAAAACTACGTGAACGAACAAGTTTACATAACCCGTAAAAAAGATTACGATAATAAGTTCCGCAAAATAACTTTCCGCAATGAGGAAGAAATGAATGCCACATTAGGCACTATCGACCAGAATAGCTTTATAGTTGAAGTGAAACGGGAAACCCTGGAGTTTGCTGAGAAAGTAAAAAGTCTGAAACAAAAAATCTAACAGTAGCCGTTTTTTCTAAACCAATCAATGGTTTCTTCTATAGCCTGATCGAGCGTAAAATCTTTGTTCAGGCTAAGTTCGCTATCCGCCTTTGCACCTGAATAAAATTCCTGTATCAATAACTGCTGAATATTTCGGGTGCACAGGTCGGTGGGAACACCTGCCTGTTGTAGCAAATCTCCTGCTTTGGCTATCAATTTTAATAAGAAGTCGGGAATAATTAATGTTTTTTGCCTGTAGCCTCCTACCCTCTTCATCCGGTTATAAAACGAAGCAAAAGATAAATTTTCGTCGCAAATGATATAGTGCGAACCTGATGTTCCCTGGTACAATGCATTATAGCATGCCTGTGCTACTTTTCGTACCGAAACAAAATTTTTTCCGCCAGTAGGTACACCCATGAGCCATTTTCGGTAAGCCAGTAAGACCAAACGACCCGATCCGGGCTTGGTATCCATTGATCCTATTATAAACGAAGGGTGTAGAGTAATAATTTCAATGTCCTTATTCGTAGATAAAATATCAATATGGTTTTCCGCCATTTTCTTACTGAGGGCATACCATGATTTATCAAAAGGAAAACACATTGGTGTAGATTCGTCGGCAGGGTTTTGTAGGATTCCAAAGCCAATAGTATTTACAGTACTTACATAAACAAACCTTTTCACATTCATTTTCATGCAACATTCGACTAAAGAAATTGTAGCATTGGTATTTACCCTGTAATATTCATCCGGCCTTATAAAATGAGTCGCAGTCACCGCAGCACAATGTACAACAGCTCTGCAACCTTGTAAAGCCTCACTAATTGTTTGTTTATCTGTAAAATCGCCCTGTATGCATTCAACCTTTGATGTATCAAAAAGTAAATTAGCTGTCGAACGAACAATGATACGGACTTCTTCGTTTTGATGTAGAAGGGTTTCAACAACATGATGACCTAAAAGACCGTTGGCACCGGTTACAAGTATTTTCATTGCTTGCGTGTAATGAATTAAGTCTGTAAAGTTCGCAAAACTTATTTACAAACTGTTGATAACTGTTGAAAAAAAGTGGATACATTTTGAGAATTTCAACTTGTATATTCCAATAAACTTTTTGTATAAAAGATTATTTATCTTTTGCAACTAAGATAGCTGTTTTTTACACACTAAGTTTTTAACTTCAATGAAAGGATTTTCAACATTCATTTTGTAAAAACTTACTAACTTTGCAGTTCTCAACAGACTGTTGATAAAGTATGCATCAGACTGAAAATGAAGTTATGATTATAGTGATAAATTGTTAATACCTGAATGACTTTTATTGATAAAATAAACAGTCGTTTATCACCCAATATTTATCAACACTATCAACAGTGTATTATAATCATCATATAGTTTTTTTTTAAAAGTAAATATTTTAATATTATTAATTTGTTGATTTCACAATGGAAAAAGCGCAATTAGTATCCGAAATACAAAAACTAAAAAAAGAAAAGAATGCAGTTATCATGGCGCATTACTACCAAACCGGTGATATTCAGGATATAGCTGATGTAATTGGTGATAGTTTGGCGCTGGCGCAATGGGCTGCCAAAACCGATGCTGATATTATAGTACTATGTGGAGTACATTTTATGGGGGAAACAGCAAAGATTTTGTCCCCTGAGAAGAAGGTACTTATTCCTGATTTTGCTGCTGGATGTTCACTGGCTGACAGTTGTCCGGCTGAAGATTTTGAGCAATTTGTAAAAACACATCCTGATCATACCGTTATATCTTATGTAAATACTACTGCGGCTGTAAAAGCACTAACGGATGTGGTTGTAACTTCTACCAATGCAAAAAAAATTGTTGATCAGTTTCCTGCTGATGCTAAGCTCATATTTGGTCCTGATAAAAATCTGGGTAATTATATCAATAGTGTAACAGGAAGAAATATGCTTCTGTGGAATGGTGCCTGTCACGTCCATGAACAATTTTCACTTGAAAAACTGATTAAGCTGAAAGAAGAAAATCCTGACGCTGCCATCATAGCTCATCCAGAATGTAAACAACCAGTTTTACTATTAGCTGATTTTATTGGGTCTACGCAAGCTTTGTTAAATTATACCATACAATCAGAAAAAGAACAGTTTATAGTAGCAACGGAATCAGGAATTCTTCATGAAATGCAAAAAAAGAATCCCGGTAAAACATTTATCCCCGTACCACCCAATGATAGTACCTGTGGATGTAACGATTGTAATTTTATGAAGTTGAATACTCTGGAAAAATTGTATTTATGCCTTAAAAATGAATACCCTGAAGTCCTGGTAGATGAGGAAATCAGGCTAAAAGCCGTAAAACCGATACTTCGTATGCTTGAAATGTCTTAAGCGTTTTTTTTATTTAATTGATGCTATAATTTTATACACTTTATCGTTCCTGCGTATTGGTTCACGGGTTTTTATGGAAACATAATTTCCTTTCACAGCTTTTGGAACTTGTTTTAATTCCACCCGCATTTCAGAGATGATATCCTCATATGCACCGGTTGTTTCACCTGTAATAAGGATTTCATCTCCTTGTTCAATATATTGAGCTTCTACTAAAATTTCAGCAACACCAACTTTTGCGAAATAATTTGTCACCTTTCCGATGTACATTTTTTTATGAGTAGCTTCGGATCCATAATTAGCACTCCATTCTCCCAAACGTTGCCCCATATAATAGCCATTCCAGAACCCACGGTTGAAAACCTTACTTAAACGTTGATTCCAGCCTTCAATTTTATCAACTGAGAATGTTCCCTCAATATAGGCTTCAACGGCCTCACGGTAGCAGGAAACGACTGTTTTGACGTATTCGGGTCCTCGGGCTCTGCCTTCAATTTTAAGAACCCTAACACCCGATTCGATCATAACATTAAGAAAGTCGATTGTTTTCAGATCTTTAGGTGACATAATATATTCATTATCAATCTCTAATTCAATTTCTGAATCTTTATCTTTCACAGTATAGGCTCTTCTGCAAATTTGATTGCATTCTCCCCTATTAGCTGACAGATTTTTTTCATGTAAACTCAGGTAACATTTTCCCGAAACAGCCATACACAACGCACCATGACAAAACATTTCGATGCGAATAGGCTGGTTATTTTTACCTTTTATATTCTCTTCGATTATATGTTTGTATATTTCGGCTACCTGTTGCATGTTTAGTTCCCTGGCAAGAACAACAACATCGGCAAATTGTGCATAAAATTTAAGAGATTCTACATTGGTGATATTCAGTTGAGTAGATAGATGTACCTCGACTCCAACCGAGTTTGCATACATCATAGCTGCAACATCTGATGCTATTATTGCATTTATCTCTTCTTCTTTTGCAATATCAATCATTTCACGCATTAGTGACATATCATTATCATACAAAATGGTATTCACTGTAAGATACGATTTAATATTATTTTCCCTGCAAATTGTCACAATTTTTCGTAAATCATCTGTACTGAAATTACTACTTGATTTACTTCGCATATTTAATTTGCCAATCCCAAAATAAACTGAATCCGCACCGGCTTGTATTGCAGCTGCCAGACTTTCCCATGATCCGGCCGGGGCCATAATTTCAATTTCTTCTCTTTTTATCATTATTTAAATTGAGGTGTTAACTTTTTGCTTGTAAACTGTATTCCTAAACGTATTTGGTGATACGGATAATCACGAATACCATATTGATATTGAATATTATACTGCACTCGATTTGGTTGAAATGATAGTTTTGTATAACCTACTATTGGTTTATCTCCATAATCAGAACCATAGTCGGAATGATTGCTCATCCAACCTGAATATCCCCGTATACCACTTTCCCACTCGATTTTTTCTTTTTTCAGTTTTATTTTCAGTCCATACATAGGTGCGTCATTTTGGGTAAAATTATCTGTTTCCCAACATAGAAATCCCAACGTTCCGACAACACGTAATTCATCTACTAGTTTTGTCCTAAGAGATATTGATTTACCTGCTTCTATATCAAAATAATAGCCAGAACTATTGTAATATCGTCGCGATAAATTTTTTGTACCTGAAGAACTTTTTAATGTTGAATTAAGAATAAGGGAAGGAGTAAAGTTGTCTTCTTTTAGTAATCGAATTCGTGTTTGAACATATACATCGCTGTTCGCTTTTCCGATTATTTCTCTTTCAGGATCTATATTACGCAGCTTTGCCAGTTCCTCACTAATTTCAAAGTGTTCCAAAAAGCCAGACCAAACCTTAAAGGAAACTTTTTCACTTAACAGTGGTATTTCAATTCTAAAATATCCGTTTTTTGTATTGTCACCAAAACCAAAATAGTAATCTGCTGTTATATCTAACGTAGTTTGTGAGACAATAGATGCATCACTAAGTTCAGGAACGGGAAAAGCATTGGGTCCGTACCATGCAGGAGAATACCGTATCTGTTGAGTGAATGACAGAAAAGGTATCAAAACTAATGCGTATGACAGGATTATTTTTTTCATTTTGAATACAAAAGTACATCTATTCCTTCAAACGATAAAGTTTTTGTATTTTTGCAGCCCATTTATATTGAATCATTTAATGAAAATCGGAAATATTGAATTTAAGGAAAGACCCTTGTTTTTGGCCCCGATGGAGGATGTCACTGATCCAGCATTTCGATTAATATGCAAGCGATTTGGTGCAGATATGGTATATACAGAATTTGTATCAGCAGATGCGTTAATACGTAATGTACAACGTACTGAGCAAAAGTTGACTATTCATGAAGAGGAGCGACCAATTGCTATACAGTTGTATGGTCGAGATATTCAACCCTTAACTGAAGCTGCAAAAATTGCCGAAGCTGCAAGGGCTGATATCATCGATATTAATTTTGGTTGTCCGGTAAAGAAGGTTGCTGG
>JANJXE010000417.1 GCA_024709185.1 Paludibacter sp. | reverse complement strand
GTTACTACATTAAGAAATTCCATAAGCTCTTCGGAACTACGCCGGCGCTCTACAGAAAAAACAACCGAAATGAATAGAAGCCTGCCTTTTCGAAGCCATTTTAAGGATTTCAGGCTCTCAAGGTTCCGTGTTTTTGATTTTTTTGTGTATTTTAGCGGACTGAAAAAAGCTATATGAAACAAGCATGTTCAATCGTCACATTCAAATCTGTGCCACTTATGGTATGCGGGTTCCATACGACCGTTGAAAAAACAATAATTACCGTATGAAACCTGTTCGCCATATTATTTTTGATTTCGACGGCACGCTGGCCGATAGCGTGGATGCTGCACTCGACATCTACAACCGGGTGGCGCCCGAATACAAGTGTAAACCAATTGAAGAGTCGGCACGGACACTGCTCAGTGCGCGCAATCCAACCCGCTACTTCAAAGAATATGGCGTAACACCTTTTAAGCTTTTCCTGCTGATATTCAGGGTGAGAAAAGAACTGGGGAAACAAATGGAGCACATCCCGCTGATTGCAGGTATTGGCGACAGCCTGCGTGTACTGCACCGTGCGGGATTTCAACTGGGCATTCTGACTTCCAATTCCCGAAAAAATGTGGAACGTTTTTTAGCTTTTCACGGTCTTAGCGGGCTCTTTAGCTTTGTCTACAGCGGCAGGCACCTCTTTGGAAAGGATAAAGTTATCGGACACATAATTAAGAAGGAAAAAATCACCGAAGGACGTATTGTGTATGTCGGCGATGAAACCCGCGACGTGCTGGCCATGCAGAAAATTCACATTCCCGTGGTTGCGGTCAGCTGGGGGCTCGGCTCTGCTGAAAAGCTGCAAAGCCTGCATCCGGATGTAGTGCTCAACGACCCTTCGGAACTAACTCCGGAACTGATTCATCGGCTATAAAGTCCACACAGTTATCGCAGCAACACCCTTTGTATTTTTCAGCGCATTCGGGACACTGAATAAACAATTTGTGACAGGCATCATTGGCGCAGTTGGTATGCGTGTCGCAGGGCTTTCCACACTGATGGCAATTTGAAATAATATCCTGCGTGATGCGTTCACCCAGTCGTTCATCAAACACAAAATTCTTTCCTTTAAATTTAAGAGGAAGATTTTCTTCACGGGCCTGCCGGGTATATTCGATGATACCGCCGTACAACTGACTGACATCGTTGAAACCATGATGGCGAAGGTAGGCGCTGGCCTTTTCGCAGCGAACACCTCCAGTACAATACATCAGAATTTTCTTATCCTTGTGCGCCTCCAGCTGTTGCACCACATATTCCACTTCTTCCCTGAAGGTATCCACTTCCGGACAAAGAGCTCCTTCGAAATGCCCAACCTCGCTTTCGTAGTGATTGCGCATATCCACCACGATGGTATTTTCCTCTTCAAGGGCCTTGTTGAACTCAGCCGCAGAAAGATGAGTCCCCACATTGGTCACATCAAAACTACCCTCTTCGAGCCCATCGGCCACAATTTTGGGCCGCACCTTCATTTTTAATTTCAGAAACGACAGATGATGATCTTCCACCGCCCATTTCAGTGGCATATTGGCAAACCAGGGAGTCGCATCGAGGTATGCGATAAACTCATCGATATGCGGTTCGGGAACCGAAATCTGCGCATTGATGCCCTCGGCAGCCAGGTAAACCCTTCCCAGCACACCCATCGAAAACCAATCGGAATACAGCCTGTCGCGCAACTCGTGTAAATCAGCAAGTTGCACATAACGGTAAAACGAAACTGTTTTGCGTGAAAAGCGCTCAGCCAGGCGCTGTTTAATCAAATCTTCACGGCTGTAGATATTATACAAACGACTCATACGGGGATAAACAGCTGAGGCGGAAAAATGTTTATGCCTTATTGTACTGATTGTCGATTCAAATTCTTCCCGGACCTGCAGACCTATTTGAGACAAAAAGTTAAGCAACATTATTAATTAAATCATTTTTAACTCTATTCATTTCCCAAAACTCATCAATTGTTAGAAAATCAAGATACGAATACTGGGAGTACTAAACATTTCAGCAGGTTTCGACCGCCACCAGGTGATTCCTATCCTGGAATAATTTTCAATAGTCCTTCAGTAAGCTCTAAAAAGGCGTTACATCGTGTCAGGAAGTCTTGCATTTCCATCTAAAAATGGGAGAACTTCGCTCAAAATAAACATCATGTAGGTTGCTTTTGAGAATGGTTATTGCTCGTATTGCCTATCCTTTGAGTAAACTCAAAACCATCGATACCCGGCATTTCGATATCCGTAACGACCACATCAGGCGCAAAAGTATCGAAAAGCGCTAATGCGTTTGTAGTTATTTTTCATACGTTCGTTTTTAAATAATAACCACCCGATTTTGGCGCACCTACGAATATGATTTTATGCATTTCCTGTAGTTTGGCTATGTGTTTCTCCACTGTTTTAATAGGTATATTTGTTTTTTCGGATATCAGTGGTTTTCGGCAACCCTGATTTTTTGCAATAAAATCGTAAACGGCTTTTACTACCCCGTTTACTACCTCATTTGCTACCCCGTTTACATCGATATTATTTGTTTTATCCAACAGTTCGCCTTGTCTGTTTTTGAGTGTAGTAAGTATTTCCTGAAGCATAAACTCCATAAAAATACCGCTATCGGTGACAATGCTGCTTCGATTTATGGCATCGTAGTATTGCTGTTGGTTCTGAAAAACGATATTTTCCACCGGTAAATGTTCAAAAATTGGGTGCAATTGGGTGAGAATAAGCGATTGCCACAGCCTTCCTATACGTCCATTGCCGTCAATAAACGGATGGATAAATTCAAATTCGTAATGGAATACACAGCTTTTTATCAACAAATGATCGTCAGAGGTTTTGAGCCATTCAAACAAGTCGTTTATCAAGTATGGAACACGGTCGGCAGGCGGAGCAATGTGTACGGCTTGCGTTCCGGCAAAAACGCCTACACCACCACTGCGGAAACGTCCAACATTGTCTATCAATGCTTCCATCATCAGTCCATGAGCTTTCAGCAAGTCTTCTATTTTATAAGGATTCAGCGATGAAAAAGCATCATAGGTTTTAATAGCATTTCTAACTTCCTGAATTTCACGTAATGGAGCTACCACTTGTTTTCCTTCAAGAATTTCGGTAATCATGCTTTCCGATAACTTATTCCCTTCAATTGCTAACGAGCCATGAATAGTTTTTATCCGGTTAATTTTACGCAACAACAGTCCATCTTCCTGTTCCAATCGGATGGCATAGCGTTCAATTTGTGCCGAAATTTCGGCAATCAAATTGATGGATTTTGCGCTAATACTAAATGGCGGTTTATAATTCGATGTCATAACCCAGCGTTTTAAAAGCGTTAATCAATTGATTTTCGTTTCGCCAGTCATTCTGATTAAAGGGCGGATTTGCCATTTTTCATGTACGGTTAATTTTTAAAAGCTCAAAGATACTAATTTTTATTCGCGAGTTGGTAAAGAAACAACGGTGAAGAAAAAAATTAACATAGAATCAGGATAATGTAAACCACTTCCGGATTCGGGAGATTGTTTAGTGCTGAAAGTCAGGGTAAGATAAAGGAAAATCAACAGATCATACCTTCAGCATAATTCCCTTTCCTTTTACCGTTACAATCTCAACAGAAGGGTCCTGTTCAAGGTATTTGCGCAATTTGGATACAAATACATCTAAGCTGCGGGATGAGAAAAAATCGGAATCACCCCACAATTGGTGGAGTATCTTCTCGCGGGGATATACCGTGTTCTTGTTTTCACTGAGCACCTTAAGGAGAATGGCTTCCCGTTTGGTCAGCTTCCTCTTCTGCATACACAATTCCAGGGTTTCGTCACTAAGATTGAACTTGAAATTGCCAATGTAGAGACTCCCGGCTGAAAGCGACTGCTCCAATTGAAGTCGACCATTCATCCGTTTAAGAATTGCCCGGATATGCGCATGGAGTTCTTCGGCAATAAATGGTTTTTTGATGTAATCATCGGCTCCCAGCTCGAAGCCTTTCAGCACATCTTTGGGTTTGGTGCGACACGACGCCATGATGATGACCACCGACTTATCCTTAATACGGATCTGCTGTACCAGCTCAAAACCATCGATACCCGGCATTTCGATATCCGTAACCACCACATCAGGCGCAAAAGTATCGAAAAGCGCCAGCCCCTCACTGCCATTGTGCGCTACAGTCACCTCATAACTATCCAGCAATTCCAATCCGCCCTGAAGGGCGTAAGCACAGGCTTCGTCGTCTTCAATTAAAAGGATTTTTAGCATAATTGGGTAGTATGACTGAATTAGTTGATTGATATAAAATGAATTACTTATCCATTGCAAAGGTATCGCTTTTTTGGTATCAAACCTATATGTCAGAAAAGAAATAATTAACCTAAACCGAATTGAACGTTAACAGACATGCGTACAGTCATCGCTTATATTTCAATTATTCAGACAGTTAAGCTATCGGCAATGTTATATAACGTTCTGTTAACCTAAAATCCTGAAAGTTTATACTAATTTTGAAATTGAATAAACCAGAAAAACACTTCGGTTGCAGGAAAATTAATTATGTAAGCATAAAGCAAGTACAACTGCTTGTAAATAACACCATCAACAACTATGAATTCAGAATGGTATTAAATGTTAACAGTTACGGAAAGTGAGAGTCAAGATTATTATGGTAGACAAACGACACCTGCGTGCCAATATCTAACAAAGAAAGGAGAACACAAAACTATTTAACAAACTCTGAGAAAGCAAGCACATTCACTTATCTTACAATTACTTTATATGCTTTCGATTTTTAACATAGTAATTTAGTCTTTAAATATTTTACCACACAAAATTTAAAAACAATGAAATATAAATTAAATTAAAAATTATGATAAAGAAAAACCACATACTATTTATTTTAGTATCAGTTGTTTCGTTTAGTTGTGACAAAAAAGAATTGTATATCGGAGATGAATTCCCAAGAGTTAGATATATTGACATTGAGCCTGCATGGAGTCCGGATGGAAGATGGATTGCATTTTATCACAATGATAGTATATCTAGTAAATGTGGAATATACCTTGTTAGACCGGATGGCACAAATTTGAAACAATGGCATGCAGGTTTTGCTGCAACTCCTGCATGGAGTCCTGATGGAGAATGGATTACCTTTTCTGAATATTCACAAATTTGGAAAAAGAAACTTAATGGTGATAGTCTGACACAACTTACCAATAAAGGAAAAAATTTCTACCCTTCATGGAGTTATAATAACGAATCAATTATTTTTGACGGTTGGGATCCCGATTTTTCGAATTTGAGGATTTATAGCATTTTTACTATTAAAAAGAATGGACAAGATAAAGCATCAATTAAATCTGAACATGCGGATGGAGATATTAGAATGCCAGTTTGGAATGATAGTACTCTGATTATCTATGTTCGACACTCCCCTTTATTTCATGAAACAGAAATATTTTCATTTGACATTAGCACTCAAAGCGATATAAGACTTACTTTTAATGATTCACGTGATTATTACCCAAAAATTCTGAACAATAAAATTGCCTTTATCTCAATACTACCAAGTAATCCGTTTTTTACTATTTGGACTATGAATATTAATGGTTCAGGTTTAAAACAAATCACCTTTCAGGAATCATATGCGTGTGATTGGAGTCCTGGCGGCAACAAACTGGTGTATACTGATACTCGGGAGGTAAATGGTTGGCTTTGGATAATGGACTCAAACGGTGGGAACAAACAACAGTTAACTTATGATTATCATTATTATTAACTGAAACTAGGCCCCATTAAAGAATGAAATATCCCCACATAATAATTGTATATAGAGCTATATAACAATATGTATTAAATTGATTTTGATTTAACTTCTTTACAACCAAAAAATTAAAAATATAATAATTATAATTGGCAAAACCGTTTTCCCAACCAATGTCAATAATTCAGAATATGTTAAACCCAGACCATATTTTCAAGACAATTAAGTATTCTGTATTTGATATTTGATGTGCTGGAGTGGTATCTGCATTACCAAACTCATATCACTAGCTATTAAAAGGTACAAGAATGAGTAATCATTGTAAGCCTTTTTAAAACACCAGATGATTCTGTTCTTATGTAATTTCTATATATGAAACATCTAATAAATATGTAAATAAATGAATGTCAAAGGAATATCGTATGCTATTAACTATCTACACTTTTTAACGGTCATTGACTTTTAACTTTAAAATTTTTATAAAAATGAAGAAATCTTTTTATTTAAGCATTGGAATAATCGTATTATTCTGGTTTCCTTGCAACACTGTTAATGCTCTGAAGTATAAACATAAAACAGAAGTTCTGGTTTTATTTATGCCTGACTCACTTGAATTACAGTCGATTGAAAATATCGAACGTGGTTTTCAACCCCTAATTGTAAAATCATCTTCATTATCAAGCGATTTGGCAAAAATTAAAGTAAAAGGTATTACAAAAGCCTTTCCTTCATGGGTAAATAAAGACAGTATAGTAACGCGGTTTGATGGTTTACAAGTTAAAACACCACCTTTCCATAGAATATTCTCGCTAACTTTTCATTCGGAAGCTGAGGCAGACTCTGCAATCATTATTCTGAAGAAATCAGCATCAGTAATTTTTGTCGAAAAGCACTCAGAACCTACTCTTGATAATGATTTGTTTTATATGAGTGGATATCTGTGGTAAATATTTAATGATGGACGTAATGGAGGAATCATAGGTTCTGATATTAATGCAGAAGGAGCATAGGCAATTTACACGGGGAATTCTTCTAATAAAATTGCAATAATTGATACAGGTGTTGAGTTAACGCATGAAGATTTAGTTGGTAAAGTTGTTGGCGAAAATCACTTTGGAAATCTCCACGGTACTTTGGTAGCTGGTTTGGCTGCGGCAAAATCAAATAATTATTTAGGAATAAGAGGATTAGACTGGAATGCTCAGATAATTTCAAAAAATATAAGCGATGCCAATGGTAATTATATAGGTGATGCTGCTGTGGCTCAGAAAATAATAGATGCAGTCAATGACGGGGCAAAAGTATTGAATAGAAGTGGAAGTAGCCAAAATTATAGTTCCATATTGGCTATGGGATATGCTTATGCATATAAAATGAATCGGGTTACTGTTGCCTCGATGGGAAATACTGGAATTCAAGAAATAAGATATCCTGCTGCTTTACCTAATGTAATCGCAGTTGGTTCGACAAAGAATGATGATGCTATTTCAAGTTTCTCAACTACTGGAAATCATATTGATGTTGTTGCTCCCGGAGGATCTGGTTATGGAAATGGTACTGATATATTATCTACTTCTATTAATAATACTTACGTCTATGCACATGGCACATCACTGTCCGCTCCACTAGTTTCGGGTTTAGCATCTTTGATGATTGGATATAAACCAAATCTTTCAAATGATGATATCAGACAAATCATTCGTTTAAGTGCTGAAAAAAAAGATACGTCGCGCTTTAATATTGCATATGGATACGGACGTATTAATGCAGGTCGGGCAATGAGTTATCTTACACATCCGTATGCTATTGTACAAAACACTGCTTCTTCTGGAACTATTGTTAATACTTCTGATCAATTTGTTACTCAATTTATTTCAGCGACAGGACTGTCAACGGGCAATTATCTAGTGAAAAGAATTGAAATTCAAAAGACAATCTCTTTACCAGAGAATTTATATAATATTATAGGTGTGTGGGGAAGAGGAGTATTTACAACTGGCTGGAGCATGGCCAACCCAAATTTTGGAGAAGGTTTTTGTGAGGTAGTTCCTGGAAGTTTAACAAGTAATAATGTCACATTAAGATCTTATGTTTACCAAGTATGGGATATTAGTGGTAGCTACTTAGGTTATTTCCCCTCCTCTCCATCAGATGTTACATTTGCATATTCTGTATTAGGTTATGAAAAACCAACAATTTCCGGTCCAACACAAATCTGTAATCAAGCCACTTACACTATCAATAATTTTCCACAAGGCGCAACAGTAAATTGGTCAACAAGTAATGATTTATCTGTCACATCTGATCAAAACACAGCAACAGTCAATATTGCTCGTACATTCAACCTTGCTCTAAACACCTATATCAGAGCAACAATTACGATAAATGGATTTTCATTTATTATTGAAAAAACAGGAATACAAATAGGAACAGTAAACCCATTAATCAAAATTTACGATGCAAGAGGCAGATACGAATTAGCTCCACCATATTATACGAATATGGCTTATACGATCGTGGCCTATGGAGATACTTTTTCAACTAATCCATTTAATTACCAATGGGTAGTTAATCAACCAGTTGAGTTAGGCGAACCACCTCTTTTATTCAATGGAAAACAATTTTCCTTTATTGCTGACTCTGTAGGTAGTTACAATTTTTCGTTACAATATAACGGAGAATGTGGTTGGAGTCTGCCAACAAGTAAAGCTGTGTATTTTTATCAAAACAATATGCTCCTTTCATTTTATCCAAACCCGGCTACCGATTTATTAACTGTTTCTGTAGGTTATGAAGAAGAGAGTATAAATGAATCTGATATTTTAACAAAGAAAACAATTTATAATGAGTCATATTGCGTGGAATTATGGCATGAAAAATATGGTAAAGTTAAATCTGTTGTAAGCAACGAGTCTATAGTCCAAATTCACTTACAAGATTTACCGAGAGGCTTATATGCAATACATTTAAAAGTAAAGAATAAAATCATACGGAAAAAACTGCTACAATTAATGTAGGGTTTGCATTAAGCTTTTGATTAGTTTAGAAGACGAAAATATTTAGATATGGAACAAGTCAAAAGGCATTTTCAACTGCCTGTCAACTTAAAGCCCCGCAAATTTGCGGGGCTTTTTTTTCCTGTAATGGATACACCAAAAGGGTATCCGTAACTCTCGATCCGATGTTTACCACTCACAGAGTGCAATAGTATTACTTTATCGTTAACAGAGCCACAACGGTGAACAAAAAAATTAACATAGAATCAGGATAATGTAAACCACTTCCGGATTCGGGAGATTGGTTAGTGCTGAAAGTCAGCGTAAGATGAAGGTTAACAATGTTATATAACAAAACACCCCTTGTTATATAACATTCTGATAACCTGTATCATAGGTTAGTATTTGCAGTTTTGCAGTGTGAAAATTCAACTGATAAAACAATGCTTTAAAACTGATTTATGATGGAAAATCTGCAAAAGAACTGGAAAACGCTCAGTGCACAACAATTATCCAACTGTAGGGGTGGTAGAACTTACGTAGTAGTATCGTATATTGATGAAAACGGACAGTTAAGATTCAAAATTGTAGCAATTGATTGACACTTCAGGGTACTGCTGGAATTTTTCAGTTTCAGCAGTACCCTTTTTCAGAAATCAACTTCCGGATTTTGAAAATAAAAATGAATTCGACTGAAAATCAACAGATCATACCTTCAGCATAATTCCCTTTCCTTTTACCGTTACAATCTCAACAGAAGGGTACTGTTCAAGGTATTTGCGCAATATGGACACAAATACATCTAAGCTGCGGGATGAGAAAAAATCGGAATCACCCCACAATTGGTGGAGTATCTTCTCGCGGGGATACACCGTGTTCTTGTTTTCACTGAGTACTTTAAGGAGAATGGCTTCCCGTTTGGTCAGCTTCGTCGTCTTCAATTAAAAGGATTTTTAGCATAATTGGGCAGTATGACTGAATTAGTTGATTGATCTAAAATGAATTACTTATCCATTGCAAAGGTATCGCTTTTTTGGTATCAAACCTATATGT
>JANJXE010000381.1 GCA_024709185.1 Paludibacter sp. | reverse complement strand
TAAAACCCGGTAGAATGAGTTCCGATTATCTGGTGAATTTTAAAGGTAAATAATTAAAATTTAATTAAACAATGAGAAGAAGCTAATCCGGAAAAAATGATTCCGATGCAACCGGTGGGTGTGTTGGAGTCGCGTTTTTGTAACTAAAGTTTTTACAATAAAGATAACTAATAAAAACAAATTTAATTATTTAAAAAAAAGTATGAAAAAAGTTCAATTTAAGTTGAAAAACAAAACCAGGGCATTTTCTCTGGCGATGTTAGCTACACTTGTATTATTTACAGGTTGTAATTCTTATGACGATGAGATTACGGATCTACAAGGACAGATTGATGCTGTTGTTACCGATGTTGCCACTTTGAAGACATCAGTTGCTGCACTTCAGACATCTGTAAGCGGTATGACCTATATCAAATCAATTACGATGGGTACCGATGGTAAACTGACTATCACTCCATCTGTAGGTAATGCCATCGTTTACGATGCAAAAAACTATGTTACTTACGACATCAAACTCGAAGGTAACAATTTAATCGTTAACGGAGCCAACAAAGGTTCAGTAGTTATTCCACCGCTGACATTCGACAACGGCCTGCTGAAATCGGGAACTGCTACAGTTGCTGATTTAACTGCATGGTTAAAGAGTGGTTTGACAGTTGTAGACGGATTCCTGGCTATTAACGGTCAGAAAACAACTGTTGCTATCCCTGCTGCTCCGGGTAAAACTGTTAAAGAAGTTGCTATCGACGGAACTAACGTAAAAGTAACTTATACTGATAACACTTCTACTGTTTTTGCAAACGCTCCTATCGTTACCAGCGAGTCTGCTACAGGAACTCTTGTAGTAAACGGTGTTGACACTGGTGTTAAAATCAAAAACGTATACACAGTAGTAGATGGTTTCTTAGCTGTTAACGGTGTAAAAACTACAGTTGCTATTCCTACCGGTAATGCAATCGTTCTTATCAATAAAGATGCTGTAACAGGTGAAGTTCTTTCTGCAACTATTACAGATGACAAAGGACAGTCGATCACAGTTAAAGTTAATCCTACTAACGAATTGCTTTCGAGCATCCTGTTCGTTCCAACATGGATTGATGGTGGTGTAAATGCTATTGAAATTGGTTATATTAACGGTATTACTGCTCCTATTGGTAAAGTATTATTTAATGAAACCAATGTAGTTTACAGATTTAACCCTACAACTGCTGATGTTAGCAAGACTACCTGGAAATTCGTTAACAACAGCGCTCGTCTGACTGCTGCTGGTCAGAACGCTCCTGGTGATGCTACTACATTGTTAGCTGCTCCTGCTTATACCAGCAATGGTGATGGTTCAGGTACTTTCAAACTGACTGTTGGAACTTGGGCTGAACCTGCTGCAGGTCAAACTCACCTGGTTGCTCTTCAGGCTAATGGTAAAGATTTTTATAGTGGTGCTAATACTACTGTTGTTTCTGACTATGCTAAACTTGTACCAGTACAGTACAATCCATTCATCAGCGATGCTAAGAAATCAAGCACAGTAACAAATACTTATGTACATTATCGTACAGTAGTTCCTGCAATCACTGATGCAAACGACTTCGAACTTGTTGTAGGTACCCCGGTAGATTTGAAAACTCTTGTTTTGGCATCTGCAAATAAAGCTGGTGTTAACGAAAGAACATTTGAGACTTATGGTTTCAATAATTACAAATGGGAATTTGTTATGCCTGACTATAAAGGTCTTGATGGTGTAACTAATCAGAACTCTTTCGTAACTAAAAGTGCTGATAACGTATTATCGGTTAATGCAGGTTCTTCAGTTCTTGATCGTAATCCTTTGGTTGAAGTTAAATTGTTGAACGCAGCTGGTGCTTTAATTGCAAAGAGCTACATCAAATTCAAAATCGTTTCTACTCCAACTGTACCTCCTGTAAAACCAGCAGCTGTAACTTACACTGTTACTGCACCTAGTGCTTATGCATATGCTTCATTGTTTGTAGACAACGTAGCTGGTGTATCTGCAGGTGACTATAAAGATCTCGCTTTGACTTGGGATCAAATCAATGCAAACATCTATAACCCACTTGGTTTAACTCACAACGAATTCCAGGCTAAATTTGGTGGTGTAACTCCAACCGTTGCTGTTAAAGTTAACGATGTAGCTGTTGCTGGTGCTACTCTTGCTCAGTATCCGTTAATCCGCTCTATGTTGGCTCCGGACGTTGATACTTATGCGATGAAATATCAGGTAACTCCGCTTGCTAAATTTGGTAAAACTACTATCACTTATACATTTGATACTGGTTTAATTACTGATGCTGCTGTGGTTCTTACATTCGAATTCAACGTAACCAAACCTACATTGGATAAGACAGTTCTTGCTGGTTACCGTTACAACAACCTTGCTAACGAAATCGTAACTCAAGGTATGAACGCTGGTAGCAATTACCTGATGCAACTGTACTTAGGTGAAGCCTTCACATTTGGTACTGCTGCTTACAGAAATGTATTTGGTTCAGCTGTAGCTGGTAAGATTGATGCTGCTACTCATACATTCCAGTTCAAATCTACTACTCCTGCACAGACTGGTGCTTCGTTAACTCCTGCAGTTGGTGGAACTATTGATCAGGCTTATGGAACAAGCAGTGCTCCGACAAGTGGTCAGTTAATGGCATTAACAACCAAATTAACAACTGCTTCAAGAGTATATGATATGCAATTGGTTACAAACTATCCAAATGCTGAAACTGATATCTTTGACTTTAAAGTTCATTTCGTTAACCCATTCACTATCGAGTTAGCTTCTCCAGTTGACTTCCAGTTGATTGACAAGGTTAATGGAACTTTAGATACTCAGGACATCAAAGCTAACTACATCGTTAAGTTCAAAGGCAAAAACATTGTAACTAAGGGTGTTGCTGAAACAACCAATAGTGCAACTACAGTTGTAGCTTCTGACTTTGTAGATGTAAATGACGCTCAGTACGGTGTATTCTATCAATTAACTCCAGGCAACCAGTACTTCACAATTTCTAAAGCTGGTGGTAATGCATACAACAAACAGAGTGTGATTACTTGGGATAACTCAGGAACTCAGCTGCAATCTGAACAAACTGTTGGTACAGTTAATGTTAAGTTCGTTGCTTCGTTCGCTGAAATTACCAAGGCTACAGCTGACAATATCACTGTAAAACCCGAATAATTAAATAGTTAAATCTTGTTATGTAGTTTGGCAGCCCTGGAGTAATCCGGGGCTGCTTTCGTTTTCACCGTGCAGTCCGCCACATTTAAGGATATCTGTGGGACAATGTTGCAAAGCAAATCAAAATCCAAAAATTATGTAAGCATCGGTGTTTAAAGGTGGCGGGGACATGGAAAGAAGGTTATATGTCTTACCACGGCGGATGAGAATATGATTTTTTCAGAATCACAGACAAAACTTGTCGTAAGAAGTCAGTCGAGACTATATTACGTGTTTTATCAGTGTAGAGTCGAAGGTTATCAAGTAAGAAGCACGACTGTTACCAATTAGAAAGTTTGCAGAACATCTCTATCATTCGACATACTATCCACAAATGCACAGGACTATACTATTTGGGATGGCAAACATACAAGGGAATGTATGGAAACACCTTTACTGCAACTTCCTTTACTTAATATAAGACTATTAATGAACCGCAGCATACGCATGGTGGTGTGAGTTGTCGGAAAATAAAATAGGAGGAAAACATAATAGTTTTCCTCCTATTCGCATATAGTATGAATTTTCTTTATGGATTTTCGTCAGTAAGTGTTGTGATACTTATTTCTGTTCCATACGATGTACCTACGCTATTTGTAGCGTAGGCTCTGATGTAATAGGTCGTACCTGGTGTGAGTCCTGTGATGCTACTGTTGAAAACACCTGTTCCTGTACCATCATTTGTTTTGTTTGTGGTTTCAGCAATTGTCGGTGATGGAGTAGTGCTCCAGCAAACACCTTTTGCTATGATTGAAGAGCCACCATCATTAGTAATTTCACCACCGCTTTTTACAGAGTTCTTAGTAAGATCTGAGGCAGCTGTTGTAGATATTTTTGCAAGATCAAGTGTTTTAAAGCTTAATTGTGCACCGTAATAAGTTCCAATTGTATTGGTAGCATAAGCTCTAACATAATATATAGTACCAGGCTTTAAATATCTCATTGTACTAACATAAGACGCTGTGCCGATTCCATCAACTGTAATACTGTCAGCGATAGTTGGGTTTTCCGATAAACTCCAGCAAATCCCTTTTGCTGTAATAGCTGAACCACCATCTTTTAAACTAACCCCTCCGCTAACAGCTGTACTAGAGTCAATGGCAGAGATTTCGACAGTTGCAACGAACGGTTCAGATGCTAATGTTTTAAAGCTTACAACGTCTCCGTAGGCAGTTCCCACACTATTCGTTGCAAATGCACGAACATTGTAAACTGTTGCAGGGTCTAGTTCCTTAATTTCACTTGTAAATGTAGTATTGTTGGATGTGTTTAGAACAACATTATCATTTATTGTGGGTGTTGCATTTACACTCCAGCATATTCCCTTTGTAGTTATAGTACTACCTCCATTAGAAACAATAACACCACCTGCAACTGCACTGCTATCTGTAAGCACTGTAATTGAACTGGTTGTTATAGTTGCTATATCCAGTGTTGTAAATGTAATCTGCGCGCCATAGGCAGTTCCAATGCTGTTTGTTGCATAAGCTCTTGCATAATAGGTAGTGCCCTTTGTAAGCCCTGTAAGCTGGCTTGTAAAGGATGTTTTACCGGCACCATCGATTGTTTTACTATCGGCTGTTGTTGGGTTTTGATTGGTACTCCAACAGATACCTTTAGCAGTGATTGCAGAACCCCCATCAGTGCTTATTTTACCTCCGGAAGTAGCGGAAGTTCCACTTATCGCAGTGGCCTGATCGGTAGTTAAAGTAGGTAAAGTAGCCAGAGTGGTAAAGCTGATTTCATTTCCATAACCCGTTCCGGCGCTGTTAGTGGCATATGCCCTTACATAGTAGGTTGTACCTGGTTTTAAATTACTGAGTTGGCTATCAAACGACCCCATACCGGTTCCATTGTTAGTTTTGTCATTTATGATAGTTGGATTGCCTGTGGTATTCCAGCATACCCCTTTAACTGTTATTTCATCTTTGCTGTCAGCAGTAACATTTCCACCACTGATGGCAGAATTTAGTGTAATCGTTTTTGCAATAGATGTTGTTAGTGTAGGAACCTCAGTTTTAATCAGACGTAACGAAAGTCCCAACTTCTTCGAATTAACAAAAGTCTGAAAGAAATTATACCCATAAAACAAACCACGGTAATTGGCCTCCACTTGCGTTGTTTCTTCTTTTACCCACCAAAAACCAGCTTCTGTCTGACTGAAAAAAGTTCCGGTAGTTCCATATCGTCCACCACCGGGAAGGGCTGTAAATCCACTGGTGTTGTTCCATTCAGGTCTGTTTCCAGGAGCACCAGCTCCACCACTTCCTTTCCAGTCTGTCTTTGAAGCAAGTGATTTAGCAATTTTATTTCCTGTTGTGGTGTTATCGTAATTATATTGATTGGTAATCAGATAATTTTCAAGTGTTGCCCAATCTTCAATTGATGGAACTCGCCATCCAGCAGGTGCAATATTTCTGTAATCATTTACAGCGTACCAGTTATAGAGATAGCCATATTTTTTTCCGTTTGCAGAATTATTTTCATATGCAGAATAACCGCCGGTTGTTAATGCAGTCCACTCACTACTGGAGGTTATGTTGGGTATTGGTTCTCCGTTTCTATATCGTGTGGTCTTTAAATTTTCAATCATCCAGGTCTGAGTGCCAATTTTGACTGTGGTATATACGTTTCCATCAATATCCCTGTAAGTCCCTTTTGGAAGTGGCGGTTGAAATGAAATACTATCAAAAGCAGCAAATGGTAATTTAGTAGTTACTGTTCCATTGTTGCTCATTTTTAATGTGTCCAGCGTAGATGAAAAGGTGAGGCTGTCGACTAATGTAAGAGGAAACTTAGAATTTACAGCTCCATTTTTATATACATAGATTGAGTCTTGCGCACTGGTGTATATAACAGTCAAAAGTAACAGAATTAGTGTGTACTGTATTTTTTTCATACGATTTTGCTTTAATTGATTTTGATGAATTTGCCTGTATATACCGATTTGCCGTTATCTACAATTACTCCGTATATTCCTTGCTGCCAATTGGAAATGTCAATTGAAAATGGATTGTTGCCGATGTAGGGAACTTTTTCATTGTAGACTGTTCGACCATCTAAGCTTATAATTCTAATGTCTACATTAGATTGTTGTTCCTGAAAAACAGAAATTGTAATCAGATCTTTTGCAGGATTAGGATATAGTTGCACTTTCTCACCTAATGATAGAACCGGAGTTTCGACATCTGTAATTACAAAGAACTTTAAACTTCTTACATTCTCGAGTGATACAGACAATGGTGTACCATCTTTTAAATTAATATTTAAATTTCCGGCATTAAAGTTCAACGACCTGATTGTGTTAAGTGCGATTTTTGTGTTATTTCCGCCTTTTTCAAGCACATTCATATCTTGCGCATGTAAGCCGACTATGCACAGCACTGTTAATGCAAAAAAGCTAATTGTAATTCGTTTCCTACTCATAAATTGTTATTTTTTTTGAATTGATATTTCGTTGATATAAATGCTTGAAAATCTTAAAAATTTGGCATGGCAAAAATAATAATTTAAGTTGAGTTATCAATAATTAGTTTGGAATAAGTTAGATTTGAATAGCTCATTTCTGTATATGTATAGAGCATTTATAATAAAATTCAGATAGTTAAATGCCGGTTTCATTACGATTGATCAAATTTAAATTCAGTTAATAAGATTGTTTTATTTGAAAGTAGGTTGAACTAAAATCTTCACCATCACGTTTATAAAGTAACTCATTATTCCATGAAACGATTCACACTCCTCTTTTTGCTGCTGTTTCCGACTGTTGTTGGATTACTGCATGCTGCGCGTCAGGTGGCTACTATACCCTTCGAACTATCGGGCAGCTATGCCGTGGTGCGGATGAGTATCAATGGTTCGGAACCGCTTTCGTTTATCTTCGATACCGGTGTGCGAAACACCATTATTACTCACCTGGATGACACTGATAACTTGTCGTTAAAAGAGGGTAGGGAAGTGCCGGTGGTGGGTCTTGGCTCAGGACTGGATGTGAAGGGACTGGTAAGTGACGGAAATATACTTCAACTAGGCAAATTATCGATGAACGACCGGCAGGTGATGGTACTCGATGAGGATATTCTCCACCTGAGTGAGCTGAATGGTCGAAAGATTAACGGACTCATGGGTGTGGATGTACTAAAGGACTACGTAGTGGAAGTGAATTATTCACGCCGAAAGATGATTTTCTACGATACAACATCCTTTCGTCGGCCTGAGAACTTTGCTTCACGCACCCTTATCATCGAAAACAACAAACTGTATCTCCCGATGACACTTTTCGATTCGTCGATGAAACTGCGTACCATTAAAATGTTTATCGATACCGGGGCTTTGCTTAATGCGTGGTTTCTTACTGTCAACAATAATACTGAAGATATTCCCGGCCCAAAAGTATATGCCCGAATCGGATCGGGTTTTAGCGGCGATGTAAACGGTTATCTTGCCCGCATTCCCCGCCTTTGCCTCGAGGAGTATTGCTTTGAGCATCCCATCGTGGCTTTTCCCGATTCGGCAGTGGTGGCCGAAGTGATACGCCGTTCCGACCGCGATGGTACAATCGGCAGTGAGCTGCTTTCCCGTTTCAACCTTATTTTCGATTTGCATCGCCAACAATTGCATTTCAGGGCCAATTCCTTTTTTAAAGCGCCATTTATGTATAATATCTCCGGAATGGAGCTCATACAGGCTCTACCTCCATTTCCCGGTTTCGAAGTTTCGGCCGTATGGAAGAATTCTCCGGCTGAAAAAGCAGGTATGCAGATTGGCGATCAGTTGATAGGTATTAATAATCTGTCGGTTTTTAATCTTTCGTTGACAGATGTCAGAGGTCTGCTTCAGAAACCATCCAGAGTGCCGTTAAGTGTGGTGTTTTTGCGTAACGGACAACAAATGCAGGCAGAGCTGGATATGCGTAACCGATTGCCGGTAGCAGTTGACGTGCAAAATCGTCGTGCAACTCTACCTTGATCGGGCGGTACGCCTAAACAGCCTAACTATCTGCTTTCAGCGGAAAAATAATTCGTATCATTCAGTAATGTCTCCGTCGCTAATGGCCTCTGTTTGTCTAACAAGGGCAAAATAATTCACCTCATTGCATTGCTATTTCGTGTAAAACTACTACATTTGCAGACCCAAACGGAAAGTTGCCAGAGTGGTCGATCGGGTCGGTCTCGAAAACCGATGTACTCGTGAGGGTACCCAGGGTTCGAATCCCTGACTTTCCGCAAAAAACTCTGATAATCAAATTGATTGTCAGAGTTTTTTGTTGATGTACATTACTGGTTTTTTATTGATCGTATAGTTCTTTATCTGGTTCTAGATTTTTTCAATTTTTCCGCTACCGTTTACCTGTAATTCAGTGAGCGGATTGCCTGAATAGCGGATATCACCACTTCCATTCACACTGGCATTCAGTGTTTCAATTGCTTTTATTTCAATATCGCCACTACCTAAAATCAGGCATTCCACATTTCCGGCTGCCAGATTCGACAGGTGAATATCGCCGCTTCCTGCTATTGTAGCCTTTACAGTTTCGGCAGTTCCCTTCAGTTCTATATTACCACTCCCTGCAATTTGTGTCTCTAAATCGTTTAACTTCAATGGTACTTCACCATAAATATTGCCACTTCCCATTATGCTGAGTCTGCGTAAATCGTTAAATTCTGATTGCAGGTAAAAATTTCCACTGCCTTTGAGTTCTATTGCATACAAGGGAGCCGGCATGGTGACAATAATTCGGCATTTACTATTCACGATGGCGGTGTAATCTTTTGAGTCGATGATGAGAGAGTTTCCTGTATTCCGTACTACAATATAGGGCAGAAGGTTCTCGTAGTCGCTTACTTCTACCTTGTATTCAGTGCCTTTTTTTATTTCTACATTCGCATGTGAACGTAATTCAATTGCATCAAATTTTTCCACCGTACGTGCTTCAGTCGAAATATTTCCCCGGCCAATTACAGCCGCTGCTTCGTTGCACGATAAAGATGTAAAAAGTATGCTCATAATGAGCAAATACCGGGTGTGATTTTTTGTTTTCATGTTCTTTGTTTTGTTTTCAGTTAGACGTATTACGACGATTAACCAGATGTAGTTCTAACATTTTTTTTTCAATTTTTTTGTGGTTAAAAATATTGTTGTAACTTTGTGGCCTAGATAGATAGACCACTAAAACAATAAGTCATGATTGAATTTCAATCCCTGTCGTTTCAATACGGGCGTAAACAGCCTTTATTCAGCGATTTCAGCTTGTCGCTGCAACCCGGATGCATAGCGGGAATGCTGGGTAAAAATGGTGCCGGCAAAACTACCCTGCTCCATCTGATGGGTGGACTGCTGGAGCCCCGTGAGGGATCGCTCAACGTAAACGGTTTTCGCCCGTTCGACCGTCAACCCGGTTTTTTGGCTGATGTGTACCTCGTACCAGAAGAGTTTTCGTTTCCGCATACCACCATTCAGACCTATATGCAGGCTTATAGTCCGTTTTATCCAACATTTGATATTCAAAAGATGGAGGCCATCCTGCAGGAATTTCAATTGAACACGGCTATGCAGTTGAATAAAATTTCGCACGGACAGCGGAAAAAGTTCCTGATAGCTTTTGCGTTGGCAACAAACTGTAAGCTGCTGATGTTTGATGAACCTACCAATGGCCTTGATATTCCTTCCAAAAGCCAGTTCCGGAAGATACTGGTGAGCTCTGTCACCGACGATCAGGTAGTGATTATCTCCACGCACCAGGTGAAGGATATTGATACCATCATCGATCAGGTGCTGGTGGTGGATGAAGGTAAGCTCATTTTTCATCAATCTACAGCAGAAATTGCTTCCAAATGGTACTTTGGATGGAAGGAAACGGCTGGCGACGAGGATGTATTGTACAGCGAACAGGGCATTGGCGGGTATCGGATTATCCGCAAAGCCGATGGAAAACACGAATCGCCCATCGATTTGGAAATTTTATTCAATGCAGTTACGAATCGATTTATCTCAGATAATCCATGAAACAAAGCTGTGAATCTGTAAAAATTCAATTCCGGGAAGAATTTAGCAGGAAGGTTTAGTTTAAGGTTTAACAATTACAAGAAAATCCTATGAACAAGATATTTAATTTCAGGCGCTTTTCCTTACTGGTGCGCAACGATTTATTAATCAACTGGAAACACTATGTACTGGGCTATATTGCAGTGTTAGCAGGGATGTTCCTGTTTATGTTGCTGATACTTTCCGATTCATGGACCCTCAGCGCCGATCGTT
>JANJXE010000379.1 GCA_024709185.1 Paludibacter sp. | reverse complement strand
CCTACAAACCGTTATCCGTAAAGAATTTCGAATTAACAGCGGGAGCACCATTGCGTGGACCGGTGATCCCTTTGAGGCACAGGTGAATATAAACGGGTATTATCCACTGACAGCCTCCCTTACCGACCTTTTCGAACCGGGCGAACTGCAGCAGATCACTTCACGGTCGTCGGTGCCTGTTCATTGTCTGCTCTACCTCACCGACGATCTAATGTCGCCTACCATTCGTTTTGGAATCGATTTACCATCGAGCGACGAAAGTATCAAAAGCAGGGTCACAAATATTGTGAATACCGAAGAAATGATGAACCGTCAGATTCTTTACCTGTTGCTGTTTCATAAATTTTTCACGCCCGACTATATGCGAAATACGGCGGCAGTAGGAGTCAACGAAGGTCTCTCGTTTGCCACAGCTACTTTTAGCTCACAGGTAAATAACTGGATTCAGACTACTCTCAATACCAACATCTTCTCATTTGGAGTCGACTGGCAAAAAAACAATGCCGAATCAGACGAGGTGAAGGCTCAAATTCTGATACAACCCAACAACCGTCTGGTAATCAACGGAAACATCGGATACCGCAACGATAATATCAGCGAGAATAAATTCATTGGCGACTTCGATCTGGAATACAAGCTTACCGAATCGGGCAAATTACGATTTACCGCCTACAACCATACCATCGACCGGGCACAGCTGCGTGAAGCCAAAACCACTCAGGGTATCGGTCTTATTTATCGCGAAGATTTCATTAATACGCGTGAAATGATGAATTATTACTGGGGATTGTTGAAAAATGTTTTTGAAAAAAAAATAAACAGAAAGGAGGAAGATGAAGTTAGTCAATCAACTCCATAGAAAGCAGTTATAGTTTCTACCTTCGAAGCCTACAGGGACGATACTGGCATTGCAAACCGCTCGAACTGCAACTTTTTTTTTCAACCCGGAAGCGTATATGAATTTTTAACTGAACATCACATATAAACCAGCGGGGGATACTGTTCAGAACAGAATCCCCCGCTGGTTTATCTTCGCAACACCGTGGTGTTGGATTATTTTTTCTCCATGCGTTTTGCGTAACGGTTCATGAACTTGTCAACACGTCCTGCAGTGTCGACCAGTTTCGATTTACCGGTATAAAAAGGGTGCGACGAACTCGAGATTTCAAGCTTCACTACAGGATAGCTTACACCGTCGATATCGATGGTTTCCTTTGTGTTTACTGTTGAACGAGAAAAAAAGGTATCGCCATTCGACATGTCTTTAAACACAACCGTGCGATAATTTTCGGGGTGAATTCCACTTTTCATATCTTCTATTTTTTATATTTTCCTTTTCTTACATTTGGGCTTGCAAAAGTACAATAATTTATTGAAATAAAAAACATTCACTTTAAAAAAATATTTTCCGGATAGTCTATGCGGGTAAGATACAAACCATGAGCGGGCATCGACACTCCTGCTTTACAACGATCGCAGGCTTCTATCACCCTTCGCAAACCATCGGCATCCATTCTTCCATAGCCAATTTCGAGCAGGGTGCCGACAATCGAACGTACCATGTTGCGCAGAAAGCGGTCGGCCCCAATCGTAAACACCCATCCCTCAGACGAAGGCTCCCAGCGGGCAGTCAGCAGCCGACAATTGTTGGTGCGGGCATCGGTATGCAGTTTGCTGAAACTGGTAAAATCGGTATATTCCATAAGCACCTCAGCTGCTTTATTCATCCTTTCAAAATCAGGGATATGCATAAGACGCACCGAACGGTGTTCAGCAAAAACATTTTTGAAGGTATGCACATGGTATTCGTAATAACGGGCAGTAGCATCGAAACGGGCATGAGCATCGGGCACCACAGCTTTTACTTCGTGCACTGCAATATCGCGGGGCAGAATGCTGTTCATCCGTTGTACAAACGAATCGGGCAACTCAACATCAGTATCGAAATGAGCCACCATCAGCCGGGCATGAACACCCGAATCGGTACGACCGGCACCCGTAACCGGCACCGGTTCGCGCAACAGGGTCGCCAGCGAGCGTTCGAGCACCTCCTGCACCGAAATACCATTGGGTTGCATTTGCCAGCCGTGGTACGCAGTACCGTTGTAGGATAAATAAAGAAACCAGCGCATGTGTTATCTGAAAAGAAGGGCAAAGATAAGGAATTAATCCTTATTCGGGAAGGGTAAGATGAATAACATCACCAACGGCTGTTCCGGGTTTCACTTCTCCCTGAAAAAGAAGTATGCCAGTACCGAAAAGTACTGCTGCAGCACCGGTTCGGGCAAGTGCTTCATGCTCAGCAACAAACTTCCAACGGTTACGGGCAGCATCGTAAATCAGCATTTTCGGATTGAAACCATACCATTCAATCGGTTTTGAGAAGTAATGCGACAACAACGACCAACGCTCCACTCCTTTGAAGAACGATGTACGCCGGAGTTCCTTCCTCTTCACATCGGCATTGAAACCTCCTGAAATCGCTATACGCGTATCATCAAGGGCAACAGCAGCACCAGCTCCCAACGAAATAATATTTCCTTTTTTATCTACCGGAGGC
>JANJXE010000375.1 GCA_024709185.1 Paludibacter sp. | reverse complement strand
AGTAACAGTAAATCAATTAAAACAGATATAAATAGCAACTCGTTTTCCCGGGTTTTCATAAGTTAATTGAACAATAAATTCCAATCCTCGGTCACAGTTCATCATACACTTTGCAAAGATAGGTTAAATAATTCAGTTTTTATTCGTCCGGCTAAAAAAAAATGCAGAAATACGGTGTTAAAATTTCGGATACTAATTCAAACATCCGATATGCTAACAGATTGATATTAGTAACATTTTGATATACAAAACAGATTATCAGGTAGTTTTATTTCCGGCAAATGGACAAATGATTAAAATGAAATCACCTGCGACTTACTGTAAGGCCGCAACTAATTCCCAGGCCCTGATGTGTTTTATGCCACCTTTCAAGGGCAAAGCCACATCATCGAGCGAAACAACCATTTTTTCGAAATTATCGCTAATGACTTCGAGAGCCGAGTACTCCCTTTCAATTGTAGCTTCATCCATGAGCATATATGCGCTTTGCACATAAATCACCTGGTCGGCCTTTTTTGCCACAAAATCCACTTCTTTATTCCTGAGAGTACCCACATATACATCAAATCCGGCACGTCGTAATTCTAAGTAAACCAGATTTTCGACCAGATAGCCAAAACCATATCCATGACCTGCATAGAGGTAGTTTTTATACGCAAGATCGTTGGTATAGAATTTTGCAGTACCTGAAAGAACATCCTTTCCTTTAATATCGTATCGATCGCAGCGATGAATGAGAAAGCAATCTTCGATATATCCGATATAATTTGCGACAGCATCGTAGCTCACTTTCCGACCCTGACTTTTAAAATAGTTTACTACATTGGAGATTGACAACAGGTTGGAAGCATTGTTAACCAGATACACGAAAATATCTTCGAGTAATTTGGGTTCACGTATATTGTACCGTTGAATAATATCGCGCAATAAAACGGTATCCTTAATTGCTGACACATAATTCCGTTTTACTTCTTCGTTGGAAAGCATAAACAATTCGGGAAGACCTCCGGTATTCATGTAGTTGATATATGCATCCCGCCCGGGCACCTGATTTGTAATGCCACAAAATTCAGTAAAACTAAAGGGGAAAACTTCTAATGTCACGTATCGGCCCGACAAAAGAGTAGCCAACTCCCCTGAAAGCATCGTAGAATTGGAACCGGTGATAAACAATTCATACTCCTGAGTATAATCCTGAGAATAGGAGTTGACCACTTTTTCCCACTGGTCAATCAATTGAATTTCATCAATAAACAGGTATATTTTCCCCGTGGGTTGAAGTAATTGACGGTACGATTTAATAAGAGCGTCGAGGTCTTTGTAGGTTTTCAAAAAATCAAAATCTATCAACTCACAGTTTACAAACAAGGTATTTTGTGGATCGACGCCCTTTTCGATAAGCTTTTTGGCCAGTTGTCTCAGAATATAGCTTTTACCGCTTCGTCGTTGACCAACAAGCACTTTCACAAGCCTGTTCCCGACATAACCGGCTAGTTTATCGACATATACAGTCCGCTGATAACCCACTTCAAAAATTCCTGAATCCCATAAATTATAGGCTGAAAGAATTCTGATATTTTCGTCCATAGAAGAATATTTTGTGCAAATATAGCATTTTTTCATTTATAAACGAAAATTTCGCATGATGTTTTTATCTATCTGGTAGCAGGCAATTTTTTCGTCAAGCCTAAATGAACTTGTAATAATGTTAAAAATGTACTCACATTCAAAGAAAGCATGTATATTTGTTCCGGTAAAAAAGAGAATCCACTTCTCCACCCCACCCATTAATCATTAATCATTTATCATTAAACATTAAAAAAATGGTTTCTCCCCTCACTTCCGCTTTTCTTCCCGCGCTTACCCGCACGCGCACCTATGCCCTTGCCGGGTTGTTTGTAGCCGGAAACATCGCATTACCTCAGCTGGTTCACTTAGTACACCTGGGTGGCCCTATGCTGTTACCGATTTATTTTTTCACACTTATTGCGGCCTATCGTTACGGTCTGGCCACCGGGTTGGTAACGGCACTTTCCTCGCCGCTGATTAACCATTTGCTGTTTGGCATGCCCGCGCTGGAGATGTTGCCGGTGTTGCTCACCAAGTCGGTACTGCTGGCTTTGGCGGCAGCGTGGGTATCGCAATGGATGCAGGCAAGGAGTGAAGCAGCGCTGGGCACAGGCAGATCAGCTTCCATAGTTAGCATTGGAGCACTGGCCATTGTGGTAGCGGCCTATCAGCTTCCCGGCACCCTGGCCGAATACCTGTTTACAGGAAGCTGGACACTGGCTTTGCAGGATTTCCGCATCGGACTTCCGGGATTGGCATTGCAGATTTTCGGAGGCTGGGCAGTGTTGAAGCTGATGTTTAAGAAATAACAATGGTTGACGAAAGCGCTGTGTGTGGAACTCCCGCCGGCAAACCAGTTGTACCTGATTCCGGGAGAAGCCCTAAATCGTTTGAGACCTTGCTTGAACGCTTTCGGGCGATGGAGTTTACCGACGAGTTCGACACCATCGTGGCCATAGCCAACGGAGGCATCATCCCGGCCGGCATCCTGAACCAGCGGTTAGGGCTCGACTTTCAGCTCATCAAGATCAACCTGCGCGACGAGCACCAGCGGCCGCGGTACGACAGCCCTCAGCTGTTGGAGCCCCTGGCCTTCGATCCGCGGGGGCGCCGCATCCTGCTGGTCGACGACCGCATTAAGTCGGGTTCCACCATCCGCATGGCAAAGGCCCTGCTAAGCGAAGCAGCCCTCGTAAAAACCTTTGCGGTAAACGGCACAGCCGACTATTCCCTGTACGACGAATCCTGTTTCCGCACCCCGTGGCGCACGGACTAACGTCGTTAATTATACGAACATCAATTTTTTATCGTAAAAAGATAAACATGGACAGAAGAAATTTTTTACGCGCGGCAGTATTGGCCGGCGCAGCTTTCTCGGTAAAGCAATCGGGCGCGATGACCGTATTGTCGCAGAATATGAATGCGGCCCCTGCTGCATCGGGAGCGGGCAAGTACGATATGGTGGCCGTGATGGGTGGCGAACCTGTGGCGATGTTCCGCAAGGCCATGACCGAGATGGGCGGCATGGGTAAGTTTATCAAAAAAGGCCAAAAGGTATGTGTGAAACCCAATATCGGCTGGGACAAGGCACCTGAGCTGGCGGCCAACACCAATCCGCTGCTGGTGGGCGAAATTGTGCGGCAGTGCTTTGCTGCGGGTGCCTCGGAGGTGACCGTTTTCGACCATACCTGCGACAACTGGCAAAAGTGCTATGCCAACAGCGGTATCGAAGCGGAAACGAAAAAGGCAGGCGGAAAAATGATTCCCGGCGACCAGGAGAGCTACTACAAACCCATTTCCATCCCCAAAGGAAAAATATTAAAAACGACGAAGGTACACGAGGCAATACTGAATGCCGATGTGTGGATTAACGTGCCAGTGCTGAAAAACCACGGTGGCGCCAAGATGAGCATCTCGATGAAGAACCTGATGGGCATTGTGTGGGACCGCAAGTTTTTCCACAGCAACGACCTGCAGCAGTGCATTGCCGACATCAGCACGCTCGACCGCCGTCCGGTGCTGAACGTGGTGGATGCCTACCGCCTTATGAAAACCAACGGTCCGCGCGGCCGCTCCGAAGCCGATGTGGTGAACTCGAAGGCCCTCTTTGTGTCACAGGACATGGTCGCAGTGGATACCGCCGCCACCAACTTCTTTAATCAGGTGCGCGAAATGCCCCTGAGCGATGTGGGCCATTTATCGCTGGGCGAAGCGCATGGAACGGGAACAATGAAACTTGATAGTTTACGGATTAAACGAGTTAAAATTTGAGGTTGTAGTGTATCCGTAAACCATCAAGTTTCAATGATTAATGTTTAATGATAAATGATTAATGGGTGGTAGTGTAGGTTCGATTTACATTTCATCTACTATGTAACCCTACAAGATTAGTTTAATTTTAAATCATCTCTTCATTGCAACCATTAATCATTAATAATTAAACATTAAACATTAAATATTGTGTTACGTCGGATTCGAATTGTGGTTTCGGCCATTTTGTTGGTGCTGATAGGCTTGTTTTTCTTGGATTTCGCGGAGTTGTTGCCTATGCAGGTGCATGCCATTGCTCAGGTGCAGCTGGTGCCGGCTTTGCTGGCGCTGAATGGCGTGGTGATAGTGGCGCTGGTGGTGCTTACACTGGTGTTCGGGCGTATTTACTGTTCGTCGGTTTGTCCGCTGGGAGTTTATCAGGATGTAGTGAGTCGTCTGCGCAAGTGGACTTCGAACAAGAAAACTAAAAAACGGTACAAATATCTGCCGCCGCTCAACTGGCTGCGCTACGGATTTTTGGTGCTGATGGTGCTGGCCTTTGTGAGTGGGCTCCATGTGTTGGTAGGCTTGCTCGACCCCTACAGTGCTTTTGGCCGGATGTCGGTGCATTTGTTCAAGCCCCTGTACCAGGCAGGAAATAATTTACTTTTCAGCATTTTTACCTCTTTTGGCGACCACACCTTTTACAAAACCGGCATTTACCTGCTCAGTATAGCTTCGCTGGTGGTGGCCTTGATCACTATTGCCACGGTGAGCATACTGGCCTGGCGCAACGGCCGCATCTACTGCAACACCGTGTGTCCCGTGGGCACCACGCTGGGACTGCTGAGTCGATTCTCGCTGTTTCAGATCCGGTTCGACTCCTCGGCCTGCACGCTGTGTGGCAGTTGTGCGCGCAATTGCAAGTCGTCGTGCATCGATTTTAAGCACATGACGGTGGACAGTTCGCGCTGCGTGACCTGTTTTAATTGTATAGATTCGTGCAGCGAGTCGGGCTTGCAGTACCGCCTACCGCGCAAGGGAGAGGCGCTGGTTCAGAAGCTGGCAGCGCCGAATGCTCCGGGGATGAAACCTGCGCGGAAGGCCACCGCCACAGCATCTGCCACGGCCACGACCTCCACTCTTGAATCAACTACTGTATCCACTCATCTTATTAGCGGACAGGGGACTACTGCCCCCATGGTTAGTACCACCCGACCTGCGTTTGCCAGCCGTCGTCGTTTTCTTGCCGCCCTCGGCGTAACCGGCCTTGCCGCAGCGCGATTATCCGCCGAGATGACCCTTCGGTTGGGATCCAAGCGCGACATCCGCCGCACCCTGCCCATCATGCCTCCGGGAGCCGGCAACTTCGAGCGCTTCACCGAAAAGTGCACCTCCTGTCACCTGTGTGTGGCCAAATGCCCGACGCAGGTGATTAAGCCCTCGTTTCTCGACTACGGATTGGGCGGCATGCTGCAGCCCATGATGAATTTCGACCATCAGTTTTGTAATTACGACTGCACCTTGTGTAGCGACGTGTGCCCCACCGGGGCCCTGTTGCCCCTCACCCGCGAGCAGAAAAACCTGAACCAGATGGGCGTAGTGCAGCTCTATCTCGAAAACTGCATTGTGTACACCGACGAAACCAGTTGCGGGGCGTGCAGCGAGCATTGTCCCACCCAGGCCGTGCACATGGTCTATTACAAAGACAGCCTTACCATTCCGGAGATAGAGCCCGAAATATGCGTGGGCTGCGGCGGCTGCGAATACATCTGTCCCGCCAAGCCCTGGAAAGCCATCTTCGTGGAAGGCCTCACCGCGCATAACACGATAAGCCTGGACTTTGAAGAAGCCGAAACAAAAGAAATAGATGATTTTGGGTTTTAGTTAGCACAACTTTAAATAAAAGTCGGACTTATTTAATATATTTGCAAAATATTTAAATAACAACCAGCTCTATTTAAATTTTAGCATGAAATCTTTCAAAGCAGGAACTTTAATTAATCAAGGCTATTACAAAAGCTATCAACCAGAATTCATCAACAAGCAATTGTTGATTGACAACATGGAGGTAGTGCAACTTTTAAGTAAAGCCGATAGGGAATTAGGTCGCTTAGACATGTATTCCAGGTATATTCCGAATGTAGATCTATTTATCAGCATGCATGTTGCCAAAGAAGCAACACAGAGTAACAGAATAGAAGGGACACAAACCAGTATCGACGATGCCATACTTGATAAAGAGGATATTCCATTAGACAAAAGAGATGATTGGGAGGAAGTCCAAAATTATATCAAAGCAATGGAATGGGCTGTGCAAGAATTGGACAAACTACCTTTTTCAACAAGACTAATTCGTGAAGCGCATAAAATATTGTTACAAGGCGTACGGGGAGAAAAAAAACAACCCGGAGAGTTTAGAACAAGTCAGAACTGGATTGGAGGTGCTACACTAAATGATGCAGTTTTTGTACCGCCTGTACCTACAAGTGTTCCTGAACTGATGAGCGACATTGAGAAATTTCTTCACAACGAAGAAATATATTTTCCAGAGTTGCTTAAAATCGGATTAGTTCATTATCAATTTGAGACAATTCACCCTTTTCTCGACGGAAATGGAAGAGTTGGAAGACTTTTAATTCCATTGTATTTGGTGAGTAAAGGAGTTTTGCAAAAACCGATATTGTATTTATCGGACTTTTTCGAAAAAAACAGAAAACTTTATTACGATAATTTGACTCTTGTGAGAGAGAAAAATGATTTAGATCAGTGGTTTAAGTTTTTTCTGGAAGGAATCATACAAACTGCTGGTAATGGAATTGCAACATTTGATAAAATTCTGCAATTGCAAAAATCAACAGAATTACAACTGCAGACTTTAGGTAGTAGAGCCGCAACTGCAAAAAAAGTGGTTGACTACTTATATGAGCGTCCAATACTAAATGCAGAAAAGGTTCGTGAAATTACGGGAATATCAATGCCAACGGCATACAAATTAATTATAGACTTAGAAAGGTTGGAAATTTTGAAAGAAATCACAGGAGGGCAACGTGGAAGAACATATGTGTATGATCGTTACTTCCAGATATTCCGATAAATAACATGAATCAACAATTAAATATATATATATTCAAATTAACGGTTCAAATTCACAACTAAAGTAAACTTTTGAGGAATAAATTCCTATAGTTTACGCCACAATCCATTGAGAATTCTGTCTCAAAGAACCAAGCTGACTAATGTAACACATTTGAAACGCACCAACCAGGCTATGTACAAATAATGTTAACGTCACAAATAAAAAAAAGCTGATTAGAAATTATTGAAATTTATTTTTACTACTTTTGCGCTTTCTAAAGGTTTATTCAGAACTTGAATCAAGTACATTTATTTCCGTTTAAATTCTGTGTAGTATGAAATTCCACACGCTAATTACTGTTGCGTTATTTCTGTTTTTAAGCTTTCAGGCTACAGCTGTCCCGAAAGCGTGGTTTAGTTCCGAGACGGAGGCAAAAGCCTATGCGCAGGAAAACAAGGTTCCTATCTTGTATGTATTTGCCGGTTCCGACTGGTGCAAGCCCTGCATTCAGCTCAAGCAAACGATACTTACCAGCGAAGCTTTTCAACAGTATCATCCGGCGAAGGTAGCGGTATTGTACCTCGATTTTCCGCAACAGCAAAAGAACCAGTTGCCCGATGCGCTGCGTAAGCAAAACGAGAAGCTGGCCGCGGCTTACAACAAGGCTGGATATTTTCCGTACATCGTGGTGGTGACAGCCGAAGGGAAGACGATCGGGACAATCGCGTTCAAGCACCAAACGCCCGAAGTGTTTATTGAACAGTGCGAGGCACTGTTGGCGACGCAAAAGTAAGGAAACTGCTGATGGTAGTCTAACAGTACCATCCCATCCTGGTTTGATATGCTCTTAGCAACGCTAAACAGCAGTTAAAGACCCGGGTGCATTATACGAGTAAAAAAGAGGGAATTTATGGGGAAACAAGATTCAGGATCGATAGATCAGTGGGCGAAAATCCGGCTGGTTTCGTTGCGCCTTGCCCTTGCAGCTTTCGTAATATTAGTGGCTGATATTCCCCTGCATGCCATCGAATCGCACAAGCAGTCGCTTATGTTGATGGGCAGCGGTTTTGAAATAACCGCCATTGCCACCGAAAAAGCCACAGCGCAGCAGGCGGTGGGGATAGCCATTGCCGAAATACAACGCATCGAAAAACTCATCAGCGAGTGGGATTCTACCTCGCAAACCGCAGCCATCAACCGCAATGCCGGGATACGGGCTGTGAAAGTAGACCGCGAATTGGTCGATTTAATCCGTCGTGCCCTGTCGGTTTCGAAGCTTACCGGCGGTGCTTTCGACATCAGCTTTGCCTCCATGGCCAAGGTGTGGAAGTTCGACCGCAGAGAGCATCCCCTGCCCGACAGCACGGTGGTGCAACAGGCATCGCAGCACATCAACTGGCGAAACATACAAGTCGACACCGCGCGCAACACCGTATTTCTGACTCAACAAGGCATGCGCATCGGGTTTGGCGCCATCGGTAAAGGCTATGCAGCCAACCGGGCGAAGCACAAAATGCAGCAACTACCGGGGGTAGTGGGTGGCGTGGTGAATGCCAGTGGCGACCTGACCGCCTGGGGACAAAGCAATCATCCCGATGGATGGTCGGTGCAGCTTGCCAATCCCGACTCGCGACAAAAGCCCATCGGCTGGATACGGCTCAATAACATGTCGATAGTAACCTCCGGCGATTACGAACATTATTTCACCAGCAACGGCAAGCGCTATTCCCACATCATCGACCCCCGAACCGGTTATCCAGTGGTGGGTCTGAAAAGCGTGACCATCATTTGTGCCGATGCCGAGCTGGCCGATGCACTGGCTACTTCGGTTTCGGTGTTAGGCATCGACGACGGGTTGTACCTGATCAATCAGTTAAACGGGGTGGAAGGCCTGATTATCGATGAAGATAACCAGCTGCACCCTTCCAAAAATATGCAAATAAACTATTATGGCAATGCTCAGTAACAAGAAAACAATCCCGATACTCCTCGCAGCCGCGCTGGTACTGTCGGCCTGCAGCACGGTAAAGCCCTGGCAGAAAATGTACCTCAACGATGCCGAGATGGAACTTTCGGCCAAAAAGATTGAGATGTTTGAAACAAATTACGAGACCTACCGCGAAGGCGCTTCGGGAGCCAATGGCGGCAAGGTAGGCGGCGGATGCGGTTGTAATTAAAAAGGAGTATGAAGAATATACATAGAGCAATGGGATTAGTTCTTCTGATGGGAGTTCAGCAGATAATGGCAGAAACACCCGTGGCTCCTGCGGCCGTACTACCCGCGGAGACTATGACAGTTCAACCAGCGGTAGAGACGCCCGTGGAATCAATGCTTGCACAGCCCGCAGCTTCCTCCCCCAAAGGCAAAGAACCTTTTCGCGACATCGACGCCAACTTCCTGAGCGGTTATTACCAGCAGGATGGAAACAATTCGCCTGTAACGGGGGGTATAGGTACCGAGAAACTGAATGATTTCTCGAATGTGTTTATCATCAATGTACCGCTCGACAGCGTGAATGCGATTAGTCTGCTGGCAGGGTCGGACACCTACACCTCGGCCTCCACCGACAATATCGACAGCAATGTATCATCGGCCTCGTACCAAGACACCCGCAATTACGGAACACTGGGCTACACCCGTAAAAACCTGAAGAGGAGCTCATCGTGGGGCGTACGGGGAGGCGTTTCGCGCGAATACGACTATCAATCCTTTTCCACCGGCATATCCTATAATAAAGAATGGAACAATGGAAATACAGGGTTGAACCTCACCGGGCAGGCCTTTTTCGACAAATGGCTGGGGAAAGAGCACAGTAATCAGTTGATTTATCCCGAACTATGGCTGGGCGATTTTCTGGGTTATGCGATGCACAGCGACCCGAAGCGACATTCGTACAATGCTTCCCTCTTTCTGTCGCAAACCCTCAGTCGACGCCTTCAGATTGGCGTGTCGGCAGAGCTCATCTACATGACCGGACTGCTTTCCACCCCATTTCACAGTGTGTATTTTGCAGACAAAGAAGAATTTGCCTTCGACATTGAACGTCTGCCTTCATCACGATTGAAAATACCGCTGGGCATAAGGTTGAATTATTTCCCCTTCGACTTTCTGGTATTGCGGGCCTTTTACCGGTACTACACCGACGATTTCGGCATCGCGGCTCATTCCTGGAATATTGAAACACCCCTGAAGCTTAGCAACGAGTGGACCCTGTCGCCCTTCTACCGCTTCCACACACAAACCGCAGCGACCTATTTCGCGCCGTATAAAACCCACACTTCCAACCAGCAGTATTACACCTCCGACTACGATTTATCGGCCATGGAGACGCAACGCATCGGCATGGGCGTGAAGTACTATCCCAACGAAGCCATCCTGCGGTCGCCCCGGTCGTTCGACTTTATAGGCATCTTTCAGTTTAAATATGTTGAACTGCGGGGGGCCTATTACACCCGCAGTACCGACCTGAAGGCTTTCGTTTCGGCCGATCCATCCCAAAGCAAAGGGCTGCAGGCTTTCAATGTGAGTTTAAACCTCGGTTTCGGGATCAAATATTAAGTTTAACGGTTTTGCAATCAAATATTAAGTTTATCGGTTTCGGGATCAAACACTATGTTCAACATCAATGTATCCAATCTGAAATCCTACGTTCAACATCAATATTTTATATTCAATGAAGACTCTTTTTGTAACACTTCTTTTTTCGGCTGTAGTCGGTAATCTGGTTAGTCAGGAAGCAGTTCCTGCTGTCATCACCGAAGGACAACTTACCGTATCGGCCACCACATCCCAGACATCGACACCCGAATATGCCCCCAAGCACATCCTGGCGATATACATCCTCGACAGTCAGAACAAATTTGTGAAAACGCTGCTGGCCTATGCAGGCGAACGCAAGCAATACCTGACCAACTGGAAGAACGTAACCACTGTGGCGGGTTCGGCCTACAATACCGTGGATGCGGTGACCGGCGCCACAAAAACCTCGCATGCCACCCGCAGTTGCACCTGGAACGGCAAGGACCGCCTGGGAGCTTCGGCTCCCGATGGTACCTACACGCTACACATGGAGCTTACCGACAACGATGGCGTAAAGCACAACAGAGCATCGTTTACCTTCACCAAGGGTCCGACAGCGGCCACCCTTACTCCGGCTACAACGTCGGGATACAGCAACATCTCCATCAGTTGGAGGCCTGTGAACACCGCTGTAGACAACGTAACGGACGACAATGTAAAGGTACACCGCAATCAGGAAGGCACACAGCTTATTGTTGAAGCGCCCGGTTTCAGGTATGCCGAGCTCTTCGACCTCAACGGCCGCCTGCTCTTCACCAGCAAGGTTCCCACCTTCAACATCAGCACCCTACCCAAAGGAAGCTATATGGTAGTAGTACACGACCAGAGCAAACAAAGAAGCACTTTAATGATTAATGATTAATTATTAATGACCTCAATCAATGTTTAATGATTAATGATAAATGATTAATGGTTGCGGTTGAGAGGCGATATACTTTTAAATAATCTTGGTTACAAAACTGCTTAAATGTAAATCGAAACTACAATACCACCCATTAATCATTTATCATTAATAATTAAACATTACTAGTTGATTCGTTGGCTTTCGTCGCTCGAGGAAGTGGCCCTGTTGGCGCGTGTCTTGAAATCATCTTTGCCAAAGCGGTAGTTGAAGCTCAGGCTCAGACGGCGCGAGCTCCAGCCGTTGAGCACATCGATGTCCACATTGGCGTGGCGGGCATAAGCGCTACCGCGGTTGGTATTAAACACATCGTTGACCGCCAGTTTCAGCATACCCTTGCGGTTGAAAAAGCTGCGCTGAACACCCAGATCGATGGAATAGCGCGGACGCATAATCACATTACTCACCAGTTGCGACGAGCTGTAGCGGCCGCTCACTTCCAGATCCACTTTCCAGGGAAGGGTGAAGGTATTGCTCATATTTCCCATCACGCTGAATCGGCTGAGCGGGTCGTTATCGCCCAAATCGATCGTTTTGTACATTCCCGTTAGGGTACCATTGAGTCGCCACCATTTTGCAGGTTGCAGTTGCAGCGTTTCCGACAGGGTCACATCCAGCGAGCTGTTCAGGTTTTCCATGGTTTGGTACACCGTGCGGTTTTCGTCGTTCTGACGAATAATCTGGGTAAACAACCCATCGGTATAATTCACTCCCAGGGCCGAAATCAGCTTATTCTGGTACGAGTGGGTAAGCGCGGCAGTATGCGTAAACTGCGGTTTCAGGTTAGGATTACCTACGTTGAACGTATACGGATCGACCATCCACTTAAAAGGATTGAGGTGTTGGTAGTTGGGACGGCCAATGCGGTAGCTGTAACGGAAATTCAGGTTGTGCTTATCGGTAAGTTGCTGTTGTGCAAAAAACGATGGAAACAGTTTGAGGTAGGAAGTATCGTTCACCTGATTTGTAGTCACCGAATTACCTTTCGAGAGCGTATTTTCGAGACGAAGGCCCAGTTGCAGGCTTGTTTTACGGAGTTGCCAGCGCGCATTGAGGTAAGCCGCCTGAATATCTTCCTGATAAATAAAACGGTCGTTTTGCGTCATGGTTCCATCCATATCGATAAAACTTTCGGTAGTTACCGTACTGAATTTCAATCCCGATTCGAGGTGCAGTTGTTTACTCACCGGCCACACATGGTCGAGTTTCGAGCTCAGGATGCTGATATCGTTGCCCTGAGAGGTAACCACCAGCAGATCCTTGTTGAGTTCGGTCATGTCGGGGCGGTAGTATTGGCCTTCCTGGTTGTTGGAACCATTGAAATGAAAGCGGGCGTAGTCGATATCGAACAGCAGCGACTGCCCCAGCGAATCGATATCCCACTTGTAATTCATATTGTAAGTGGTATTGCTCCAGTTGTTGTGACCTTTGGAATCGGTAATGAGCAGTGAATCGGTATTCAGGTCAGCATCCCTGAAATTGGTTTGATTGCGAAAGTCCTCCTTACTATTCCCACTGTTTCCGCGCACCATAAGGCTCAGCACATGGTTTTTGGCAATAAAATAATCGGCACCGGCCTTGTAGTTGTGCGAACTGCCGCGGAAGTCGCCCTTATTGGTAATCAGTTGCGAGGCCCCCTGCAATTCGGTACCCGTATAGCGGCGCACCGCGTCCATGGTATTCCATCCCGCCCAGTGGTAGTTGGAGTAATTTCCGTAGAGATTCAGTTTACCGTAGTTCATATTCAGGTTGATGCCACCGTTGCCGCCGAAGGGAGCCGCTTCGGGTTGGGTAGTAGTTGCCAACGGAGCAAGAACCTGCGCAGTACCGGATGCACCAGCTATTCCGGCGGTTCCATCGAAATTGGGAGCCGCCTGCGGGCGATAGGCTTCGCTGAGCATCAGTCCGCCATTAACCGATCCATTGAAACCCGGTGCTTTGATATGTTTTGTTTTAATATTTATGATGCCTGAGTTGCCCTCCGCATCGTAGCGGGCCGAAGGATTTTCGATGATCTCGATTCGTTCCACCTCCTTGCCCTGCATACTTTTGAGCCACGAAGCCAGCTGTTGCGCGGTGAGGTAAGTTGGTTTATCGTCGATAAGCACCCGCACGCCCTGCATTCCCTTCAGTGTAATATTATCGTTATTATCGATGCTCACACCGGGGAGTTTACGCAGGATATCGTACACATTTTCGGACGCAGTGGTTACCGATGCATCGGGGTTTATCACCACCTTATCCACGGCCTGTTCGATAAAATCCTTTTTACCCACCACTTCCACCGTCTGAAGCTGTTCCACCTGTTCGTTGAGAACTATGGTGCGTTCGATTACCGACAGTTTTCCATCCACCACCAGGTTAACAGCATCCTTTTGTTTGTAGCCCACCATGCTTACAGCCAGCACATAGTTGCCTTTGTTAACCCGTGAGATAGCGAATTCGCCCTTATCGTTGCACACTTCGCCCTTCACCACTTCGCCGGTTTCCGGACTCAGGAGAACAGCAGTTGCATATTCGACAGGTTCATTTTTATCGTTTACCACTTTACCTTTAACGATGGCCATTTCGGCAACAGCGGTGGCCAGGAGGGAGCTGTTAACAACACCACACAAAATAAAAAGCAAGAATAAAAAACGGATTGACTTCATAACGGTAATGATTGATTTTTTTAAAGGTCGTATGGAACTCGCATGCCAAAATTACCATCATCCTGAATGTGATGTATTAACATGCTCGTTTCGTAATGGAGCAAGAATAAATAGTTTTTTTGTGAATTAAATATTGTAACCGGTCATAATCAGGCGGTTGTTGCGGAACACATGCAGCGCGAAGGGCGTGCCACCGATAGCAAAGAAAGCGTGACGGGCTTCGGGATTGTTTTTACACAGGTACATACGGTTGGCACCTGGGTTGATGTAGAAAAAAGAGTCCTGCGGGTTATCGAACTGACGATTATCGAAGCGAAAACCTTTCGAAGCCTTCGTTACAGGAATCTGAAAAAGATTCGTACGCTTAAACTGGTGGAGGCAACCCACGAACATAAGGTGCCGGCGGGCATCTTTTTTAGTAAGTTCGCGTTCGGTTTTATACACATACACAGGGCGGGTTTGAAAATTATCCCAGTACACAGCCTTTTCTATATCGGCTTTATCGGCAGCAGTGATAGTACACTTTTCGGGACTTACCACCACAATGGTATCGGCTGTAAAGAAACGCACCAGCGGCAGGGAGGCAAGACTTTTAGAAGGAGTAGCTTTGGTAGTCGCTTCGAGGAAAGCTTCGGTTTTAGCCGAATATTGAGCATCGTACTCAGCGGCATCGGACGATTCGACAGGCGAGTTGGCAATAAGCGAAACAGGAGCTGCTACGAGGCAAAGTGCCAACAGAAATGGAAAGAAAGCAATGGTTTTCATACGACATTAATTTTTTCTTTCAATACCTGCACAATGTATGAAGCCAGGATTGAAAATTTGTTAAACAAGTGCATAAATCGACCGGTACGGGTGTACCACAGGCTGACCGACCGGTCGACTCAGGCGTTGTGAAATGAAACTAACATCGATGTTTGTAGTATAGACGCAATCGGTTACGCATCGGGATGTAGAAGCATCCAACTTTTACGTTTTTTATGATTTTGGGAAACTACAGTGATATGACGAAAAAGCATTACAGAATATAACATCAATAATGATTAATGATTAATGATTAATGATTAATGATTAATGGTTGGGGTTGAGGGGGGGGGTGATTTATGTAGCAATAGAAACAGGTATAGTGCTTAAGGTTATGAATTTGCTATTGCTTCGAGATTTAGAAAGAACGACTCTACATCCTGGTGAATTTCTTCGGGTAACATCGCATTTGCAATGGCGCTGCGGTTTAATTTTACATCGGACTTGTTCAAGTGTTTTATCTGATTAAACAGCGAATCATTATTTTCAAACAGTAACTTTTTACCATCTAAAACCGAAAAAATCTGCGCTGTTACGTTTTTCCAGGTACTGCCCGGCGGAAGTATAAGATTTTGCCCGTTAAACACATTATCGATTATATCGAGACAGGATTGCAGCGATCCGCTGTCAAAATTGATTGCTGCAGCTCGTTTCCAGGCATCGGAAACCAATAAATAGTTGTCGATATTTTTACGCCTCCATTCGTTGAGCGTATGTTGATTAGCAGGAGGATTCAAGGCCGATTCTTCATTATCATAATCCAGCAGGATGGCTCTCTTCAACTCAGGCACAATAAGTTTCAACGCTGCAAAATGCGTATCAGCTTTTGTTTTCATTTCTCTTTTTGTAGAACCACCTAAAACGTATGGATAAAATTTCTGATAAATCTCCGTTTTCCCCAATGTATTGGACCAGGCAGCTAATATTCGTTCATCATCTTCACCTTCTAAATAAAGGATAAACGGGGAATCCTGTGTACGAACCACATCAATATTATCAACACTGCTTAAAGCCTGAATAACAGACACATTTGACTGAACTCTTTTGGGACTTCCGGAAAGAATTGAAAGGATAGAATCAATTTCAACCCCCTTAATAAACTCCTCGGAGTGCGTAGCAATCAAAAACTGGAGTTGAGCATTTTGTTTGAAATAATTGATTATCTGGCGTTGCAGGTTCACATGTAAATGAGCATCCGGTTCATCAAAAAGCAGGGTTGTAGCCCCTTTATACCCATACATAAATGCAAGCAGGGTTAAAATCTGATGAAATCCACTACCTCCTGAAATAATATCAAATGGTTTTTTATTAACCTTATACTCTGCTGTAATTTCAGTACTTAAACCTTTTTCATATTCAGGAGCCTGCATGTCAACATCAAACCACTCCTTTACCTTTTTCACAATTTCCTGCCAATTGACATTGTCGTGTATAGGTTCTGGACGGTCGATTACTCTGTAAAGTAAATTTCGAAGAACCGAACCCGGTTGGGCTTTACCAACATTCTGACGAACATTGCCATCGTCCATCCACTTCTCATGCGGTTCTATCCCTGAAAACGGAGGAACATAAACAACCCTGGGAAATTCCGGCATTTCCTGCTTTTTTGCAACATCTTTCCATCCATCTTTGGGAATAGCATAAACAGATTGCGGCGATTGATATCGTAATTGCACACAAAAGTGTTGCTCAGTATTAACATTATCCATCCAAAAAACATCAATTTCGATGTAGATGTAATTATTGTTTGCCTGACCAATCCTGTCGTTCCACAACAAATTAAATTCGGGCAAAGGCAATGCTGTAAAATTTGGTAATACAACCTGGATTCCACGACTCCCCTTTTTTTTGGCCATTCTGAACTGATCCACACAATATTGCCATATCGCCAATGCTTGTAATGAAGTGCTTTTTCCACTATTATTGGCACCAACTATCAAATCAAAGCTATTAAAGTTAAAAACTTCTTCTTTGATTTTCTTGAAGTTCTTTAAAATTAATTTGTGTATCACGTAGTTTAAAATTTTCGAACAAAGATAGAAAATTTAATTTCAACAAACCAGCATCCTCTCTTAAACCCACCCATTAATCATTAATCATTAATCATTAATTTTTCCAGTTTTTCCACTTTCCGCTCCAACTCCTCTATCCGTTCCATGTTTTTTTGTATGGCACGTATGTAGGGCGATTGGTAGATGAATTTCTTATCGCGGAAATGATCCTGGCTTTCGGGTAGGATGCGGTAGCGAACCTGTAGGGCAAGGTTCTGAAAGTGGTCGTTGAAGTCGCCGCGTACCAATCCGTCGAGCTCGTCGGAGTTCGAAGCATTGAAGCGGGCCGACAGGCCGAGGGATAAGGTGGGAGATATTTTGCGCTCGAGGGTAAGCGAAAAGGGTAGCATCAACATTGCCGGTGGAGCTGCAATAGTGGCAACAGGAATGTCGGAGCCATTGCCCGGAGCAGTAGCACGCCCGTAGCGGGTACGTATCGGATTGATAATACCCACCCCTGCACTGCCCCACAGGCTCCAGTATTTAAGTTTTTCGGCATTCAGTAACCCGAAAATATCGGTCGATAAATAAGGAGCAACATAGACACCCCGCGCTACATACCGTTCGTTATCGTCGTTTTGGTTCAGGAAATAGCCACCCATCATAACACCCATTCCCAATAGCGGGCTGATGTTGTACTCGGCCGACAGTCCGATGAGCGGACTACGCACAAAACCATTCAGGAATTGATCCGTGGTAGGATGAAAATCGCCGTTCCAGCGACTGAAACCCAACTCGCCGGCTACCGACCAGCGACCATTTTCGAAAGCCCCTTCAGTAAGCGATTTTTGTGCTGATAAGGTGCTGGTAAGTGCCACCAACATAAGTACTACATAGAACTTCTTCATAGGAAATAAAATGATGATGTAAGATTAAAACTTATTTATAAAATAGCAGAGTTGCAAAAATACCTAAATTTTCGCAACTCACAATATCGAAATTTCCAAATTGTCCGGATTTCAACAATCGGGAAGTAAAAAATCAACTTATTCTGATTTAACTACGTTGGTTGAAACACGTTTTTCGGAATTTACCTGTGTGTAATCTCCACCTTTTGCGTGGGCGCCTGGGTTTCGTTGCGCAGGTTCACCTGTTCCACCACCTTTTCGGCAAGGTGCAGGAAGGCCTGTGCGGTAATGGAATCGGCACTGAAGGCTACCGGTCGGCCCTCGTCGCCCCCTTCGCGAATGCTTTGCACAATGGGTATTTGTCCCAGCAGGGGAAGTCCCAGCTCTTCGGCCAGCTTCTTTCCACCATCTTTTCCGAAGATATAATACTTATTTTCAGGAAGTTCGGCCGGAGTAAACCAGGCCATATTTTCGACCAGACCCAGCACAGGCACATTCACCTTATCGCCGGTAAACATATTCACTCCTTTGCGGGCATCGGCCAGGGCCACGTCCTGAGGGGTGGTAACAGCCACGGCACCCGTAATGCCCATGGTCTGCACCAGGGTAAGGTGGATATCGCCGGTTCCGGGAGGAAGGTCCATTACAAAGTAATCGAGCTCACCCCAGTGCGCATCGGTAATAAGCTGTTTGAGGGCATTGCTGGCCATGGCACCCCGCCAAACCAGGGCATTTTCGGGGTCTACAAAAAAACCTATCGACAGCAGTTTAACGCCATATTTTTCAATAGGAACAATCATTTCTTTCCCATCGAATTCCTCCATGTAGGGCCGTTCATCTTCCACGCCAAACATTTTGGGCATCGACGGACCGTGGATATCGGCATCGAGGAGACCCACCCTGTAACCCAGTTTAGCCAGCGAAATAGCCAGGTTCGACGACACAGTCGATTTTCCCACGCCGCCTTTTCCCGAAAATACTGCGATGATATTTTTCACATCGGGCAGGATGGAATTCACCTTGGCTTTGGGCGCTTCCTTGTGGAAAGGCGTAATATTTCCCTTGATATCCACGTCCTCCCCGATATAAGTCAGGATGGCTGTTTCGGCCGCCTTCACCACCGATTTCACAAAGGGATCGTTGGGCTTTTCGAACAGGAGCGAAAGTGAAATTTTCTTTCCTTCTATGATAATATCGCCATAAATCATGCCGGAGGAAACGATGTCCTTTCCGGTACCGGGATACCGTACGTGGGTAAGCGCATCTAAAACGAGTTGTGTTGTTAGTGTCATATGTGTTTTTAATTATTAATGTTTAATTATTAATCATTAAACATTTATCATTTGTTATTGTTGTTTCGGCCAAAGCTCCGATAGCTATCGTGTTCGATTTCGATATCCGGTTCCTGAAGCAGGTTGGTAGTATCGGGTTCGAAGCAGATATACTTAATGGTGAG
>JANJXE010000360.1 GCA_024709185.1 Paludibacter sp. | reverse complement strand
GGCAGTTGATGAGATTAGGATTACCACCCCATCATCACTACTATCGGTTTCGGTCTATTCCATGGATGGAAAGCGTGTATGGCATACCAGTTCACCTACCGGTGAAGAACTGCAAATTCAGTTATCCGATTGGATACCGGGTGTTTATATGATTCGGGCAGAAAGTCAGACAGGCTCAACTCAGACCTATCGTTTTGTAAAAAAATAATGCTCATGAAAACTTCCAATCTTCTGTTAATGACTATTAGTCTGATGGTAGCATTATCATCCTGTAAAGCAATAAAAACTCCGGCTGACTCTACAGCCGGAGAGTTTCTAACAGCCTGGATTCCCTCAGCTCCGGCGGTAATCTATAAAACCAGAGGCGATTATCAGAATCTGGTGCCGGTCATCATGAATGAAACACGTACCCGCATTGTTTCCTATCCCGATCCTTCCGATCTTCTTCAGGGCGATCAGTTGATGAAACCACACAAATTACGGAAGGGTTTTCTGCTTGATAACCGTGGTATTAACGAACAGGTGGCTTTTCTGAATATCAGCTACGAAGACTACAGTAAGCTGGCAACACCTCCAAATATTTACGAAATGAGTTTGATGATTCTTGATAAAGAGCCACTTACAGAGCTTTACTATTGCGGCAAGCGTTCGGATTACAAGGATTTGATTTACGAATTGAACGTGCTCATCGACCGGGGACTTACTAATTGCAGAAAGGCCAACCTTACTCCGATGTCTGTAGAGTTGCAGGAATAAATCAAAAACTTGCAATAAAGTTAAATTCTTCCGCTGCTAAGTTCACCTTCAAAATAACGGATCGTGCGTTTTAGGCCTTCTTCAAGTTGTATTGTTGGTTCCCAACCTCCCAGTGCTTCATGCGCCAGCGAAATATCGGGCCGGCGCTGACGGGGATCATCGGATGGAAGCGGTTTGAAAATCATTTTTGAAGTTGAACCAGTCAGTTCAATGACCTTTTGAGCCAGTTCAAGCATGGTAAACTCATTGGGGTTTCCGATATTGACCGGACCAATAAATTCATCTGGAGTATTTATCATACGTACCATACCTTCAATCAGATCATCAACATACTGAAAACTACGGGTTTGATTTCCAGAACCAAAAATGGTAATGTCCTCACCACGAAGGGCCTGCATGATGAAGTTGGAGACCACACGTCCATCATTTGGGTGCATGTTGGGACCGTAAGTATTGAAAATGCGGATAATTTTAATGCGAATCTTGTGTTGGCGATAGTAGTCCATAAATAAGGTTTCGGCACACCGCTTCCCTTCGTCGTAACACGATCGAATGCCAATCGGATTCACATTGCCCCAGTATGCTTCTGGTTGAGGATGTACTTCCGGGTCGCCGTACACCTCGCTGGTCGATGCCTGTAATATACGTGCCTTTACCCGTTTGGCAAGTCCCAGCATATTAATCGCACCCATAATGGAGGTTTTGGAGGTCTTGATGGGATTGTACTGATAATGAACCGGAGATGCCGGACAAGCAAGGTTGAAGATTTCATCCACTTCGGCCAGATAAGGCGATGTAACGTCGTGCCGTACCAGTTCAAAGCCCGGATGCTGCAACAGGTGTTCCACATTTTTTCTTCTTCCGGTGAAAAAATTATCCAGACAGATTACTTCATTTCCTTCGTTCAGCATACGTTCACACAAATGTGAACCAATGAAACCGGCGCCACCGGTGATAAGAATTCGTTTCATACTATTGAGTTATTGTTTTGTCTGCTCCATGCGCCGGGCTCGTTCCCAGTTTACACTTTGTTGATTGCGCAAATATCTGAAAAATCCTAAAAATACAGCGTAATTCATGAATAAAAAATAGTAGGGAATGAAAAAGATTTTCACTTTGAGCTTTCTGTGCTCCAGCTGTTGACCAATAAATCCACCCAGGTAGAAGAGACCCTGCAGAACAAGCATTATAGTGTACAAAAGACTTTCAGGAGCCAGAAGAACATTGAAAATCAGGGCGAGAGGAAGCAGGAAAGGCGTTACTACCCAACGAAGAACCCGGTGCGAAATATACTGAAACGACAACACTCCGTATTTGAAAATGTTGAGTAGTGGATACAACCGTACTACCGATTGGATACCACCGGCAGCTATGCGTATTTTTCGTTTTAGTTCTTCAGCGATGGAAGCCGAGGCCCATTCTGCGGCATAAGCGTCGGGATCGTACTCGATGCGGTATCCTTTCATGGCAATTCGCAGGGAAATAATGAAATCGTCGAGCAGGGTATCGGGCTCAACTTCGTTAAAGAGTTCGGTGCGAACTGCAAAGAGTTCTCCTGCAGCTCCTACAGCCGAGTACAACTCAGCATCCCAACGTTTCAGTGTCGATTCGTATTTCCAGTAAATACCTTCACCAGCCGATGATGCAGCCGCTTTTTCTTCATTAAGTATTCGCTTTTCGCCCGAAACACATCCTACATCGGTTCTGCTGAAAAGTGCAGCTATTCGACGCAGCGAATCGGCACCTATCACGGTATTGGCATCGGAAAATACAATGATAGGGGTTTTTACGAACTTCACAGCACGGTTCATAGCCGCAATTTTGCCCCTGCGCTCCGGTTGATGCAGCACCTCAACCTGAGGATACTGTTCACGTATCAATTCAGGAGTGCCATCGTCGGAACCATCTGTGACCCACATCAAATGAAGTTTTTGAGCCGGATAATTCAGAGCCAGGCTATTCTGCATTTTTTCATCTACATAATCGAATTCATTGTAGGCTGCAACTAAAAGCGTAATATCAGGTAATTCTTCGTCGCATAACTCAGGAATCTCTCTTTTTCTAACTAATCTTTTAATACGGACCATCAGGTAAAGCACCAATCCGTACCCCAGATAGGTATACACTATACCAAAAGCAATGATCCAAAAGATGATTTCCATCGTTCTCATATTACTTCAATTTTTTACGGATTCGTTTGAGTGTATTCCTGAGTTGAACCGCAGCTTGTTTAACACCCGGCAAAAAGCGGCCACTTCGTAAATCACTCCACATGCTATCGACGCTTTCGATTAAATCAAAATCGGAAAGGGATAACACTACTTTTCCAGTTTTTCTGAAAGTTGCTATCGCCTGAATGGTAGTGGGAGCCAACAGGAAAGGGTAGTTTGGATCTTCGCAATAGACCGGGGTGGTTTGCTTGTTGAAAACCGTTTTTTCACGTATTCCATCCCGAATCATATGCCATTGCATAAAAGTGGGCTCTTCAATAGTTTCAAGGTAAAGATCTACCTTGTCCTGATTTCCATCTACGAGATAAACTACACAAAAACTGAATTCAAAGCGATCGTTCATTCCCGAGAGAGCTTCACGTGCTTTGGCCATCGTTTCTCCACTGCGCATCAAATCGTCGATTACCAGTACGTGCTTAAACTTCTTGTTAGAAAAAAAACTTCCCCGTTCACCTGCCTTGTAGATATGTCCGTTGAGAAACGAATTCAAATCGGTAAAGGGTCGGTTGAGATACAGTGCAAGCAGGTTAGCAGGCATCAATCCACTTTCTGGCAAACCAATAATCAGATCATAATCTCGGGAAAACGAACTTAGTTTTCTTAAAATCAGATTATTTAAATCAGAAACATTTCTGTAGTTGAGCGTATTCATGAATGTTTTTTCAAATAGATTATTTACTCATCAATTCAGCGTAAACTTCCCGGTACAGGTTGATATAACTTTCCGCCATATTATCCCAGGAGAAAACAGTCGCACGCTGCTGCCCCTTTTTGCTGAGTGTAGCAGCCAATACAGGGTCATTCATCACTTTTTCAACGGCCCCCAGAATAGCTTCCGGCTTAGTAGGATCAATAAGTAGTGCCGCATCTCCGGCAATTTCCGGCATCGACGAAGTATTCGATGTTATCACCGGTACTCCACAAGCCATGCCTTCGAGGATAGGAATACCAAAACTTTCACGCAGGGAAGGATACAACATCAGGGTGCATTGATTAATAATGGCCGGAAGTTCTGTGTTGGGAACATATCCTGTCGTTCGGATTTTCGCGCGTACATCGGGCTTCACTGTTTTGCTAAGCATTTCCAGTAAGACTAATTCGTCGAAATCGGGCATTACCAGCCATACATCGTTGTTGTACTTCAGTTGATACTCTGCAAAAGCTTTCAGAACATTGATGGTGTTCTTTTTGGGATCCGTATTTCCAAGGAAAAAGATGAAACGCTCAGGAAGATGGTACTTTTCACGTGCTGCTTTTAATACAGTACTATCGTTTATTTTTACAAAATGACTTCCCACACCGTTGTGGATCACCCGTAGTTTGTTGCTATATCCCAGTACACGTTCAATATTTTCTTTTTCAAACTCAGATACTGTGACAATTCGTTTGCTTTTACGTGCCACCCCGGGAACAATAAACCGTCGGTACATATTGCCCAACCGTTGATATTGGCTACCCTGTGAAGAAAGTATACTGATTTTTTCCAGATAAATAATGTCGTGAACTGTAGTGATGATGGGGATATTTGTAAACAGTGGTGCTGTATTACTTGTACAGTGCAGAATATCGCACCGCTCCCGTCGGACTGCCTGTGGAAGCAGCACTTGTTCCCAAACAGGGTAGGGAACAGCCGGAAGGACACAGATTTTTACATTTTGACTCTCTTTCAGACAAGTTGTGTCGTCGTCGTCTTTTACAAATATAACGTACTGGTTTTCTGTGTCGAACTGTGATAGCCGTCGAATTAATTCCAGCGCTACTATGTCCATGCCGTGTTTCTTAACACGAAAAAGTCGTTGTCCTTCGATGCCGATAATCATACTCTGCTACTGGTTACGATGGTTATACAATCGGGATAGCAACCTGGTTTGCTGTTCCCGCAAATTTAGTAAAAGTAATCGGAATGTTTCAGAAATCGAAATATTGCTATGCCGGGCCAGCATGTTCCAGCCGGTCAGAATGCCTGTAGCAGTAAAAAGGATGGTGGCAAGTGCTACCAATTCAAGCGATTGAAAAACAAATACTGCGATTAAGTTAAATCCAATATTACATACCAGCATGATGAGCAATTTGTAAAAATTCAGCTCGGGCTTATCAATTGCCATCAATCCAACACCTATAAAACGGTCAAAAGGTAAAAGAAGAATATAAAAAGCAATGATAAAAAGGATATTCTTCTGTGTATCAAGCGCATCCACATATTGATTTCCTCCAAAAAACAAGAGTATCCATTCGGCAGTGAAGGGTATGATTAAAAATACAGGAATTAAAAAGACTACCGAATAGCCCAGGTAGGCGCTAAAATCCTTTTTAAAACGAGTTGTTTTATCATGAAATCCTGCTGAAAGTTTAGGAAATGCAGTAGCCGCAAAACTTCTAAGGGGGATTTCAATCAATTCTACAAATTTCATGGGTATAGCATAGATAGCCACTGCCTGAGCTCCCATTACTGCTGACAAGCTTATAATAAAGGTATCACTGCTGCGCAACAAACTACTTCCAATACTGGTAGCTGTGGAGTATTTTCCGAACCTAAGGAGTTTCGTAAGTACCCCTTTTTTCATATGACGCAGGTACCGAAGTCCATCCCACCGCATCACCATGGTAAACAAAGATACTACAAGGTCCGACAGGCTATACATTAAAATCAATCCGGTAAGGGTTTCGTTATAAAAGTATATATACAAACCTATAAATAGAAGATTGAAAAATCCAACGGCACCGCGGATAATCATCACATTCCGGAAATTTAAGATGCCCTGACCGTAGTTGGTTGCCTGCATGTGGGGCAAACTTGCAAAGGCACATATGGGATAAAACAGCAGAACCGGTAAATAGTAATTTTCGGCTGCATAGGGCTGAAGAATGAAATAAGCAGGTAAAAACAACACACTTACTGCAAGAGTCGTTAGTATGCTTAGATTGTACGAAGTTCCTACTACTACCTCCTGTTCGTGACCATCAGTAATCGAAATTGAACGGATAGCTCCTGTACCTGTAAGGCCCACACGAAACATATCCAGTAAGCCAAGTACAGTTATAAAAATCACCCATCGGCCATAAAGATCTTTGTCGGTATAACGAGCCAGAATCAAAAATAAAACCATACTGAAACCAGCAAAAACCAGATTTCCCAACAGGGAGTGCAGGTTGCTCGACGTACGGAGTATGGTTCCTAAGCGACTCATATCGTTAATTTGTTTTTCTCCCACTGTGGCATCAGAAAAATATAGGTCATATTCATAAAGAACATAATGGTACCAGGCATCTGCCCCAGTGTGGATGCAGTATAGGAGGATATATACATCCCAAAGGCTCCACTTAGAAAGGCGACACCGACGAACCGCAGGTTATGATCCTTGAGACGGAATAGAATAATTAGCCCTGCCTTTATTGAGATGTAAACCAACATGATGATGTAAAAAATCAGCCCTACGACTCCCTGTTCCACCCAGATCTGAATAAACCACCCATCTGTAGGAGTCTGAGCAAGGAAGGTTCCCGGTGTAAAACGTAATCCCCAGTTCCCTGCCGATCCTACTCCTCCGCCGAAGGGTCTTGTCTCGAGATACTTAGCGAATAATGCCCTGTTTTCTTCGCGAACCTTCAATGAAGGCTCGTCTGTCACAAAGATGGTACGCATGCGTCGGATTTCATAGTACGCTTCACCAATAGTGGTATACTTTAGAATAAATATTGCACCCAACAGGAAAATTCCTGTAAAAAACATAGCCCGGAAGTTTTTGGTAAGAAATGCATACACAAAGAAACCAACGAAAGCTACTGCCAGTGCACTTCGGGTTCCTGAAATTGCCATTGCATAGAAGGATCCCAATCCTAAAATCCAGAAAAAGATTTTTTGTTTAGCACTCACTTTGAGGTGAATAGCAAAGATCAGGTAAACTACACCGAAATATGCCATCATTCCACCATACGTTCCGGCGTCGGCAAAAAACGAGAAAATTCGTATTACACCGAACAGAACGTGAGTCGACTGATTACCGGGTATTTCGAGCCAGCGTTGCTCCCAGGGGTCGGGGCCAATAAACTTTTGCTGCAATCCTTTTGCAATTGCAAATAAGGTAAACCAGCCGGTCAGGTTGATGTAGAACATCATCTCTTTGGGCTTATTGTAGATAATATATACAATCGGCACAATAATCGCTGAATAAAATGCCATACTTCGCATCGCGTAAATCCAGGCTGTTCGACTCACTGTTTCCGGGTTTACAAGCTGAAGGGCTGTCATAAACATCCAGAAAGAAACGAGGTAGGTAAGGTCATGTGCAGCTTCTTTCCAGGAAACCTTTGTGTTGAGCTGACTAAAAAAAAGACTGGCGAGGGTAATAACGAGAAACCCATCAACCATAAGTCCGGTGGGTAAGCTAACATAACGCGACAATCCGATTGAAAAATAATTCGCTGCCAGTACAGCAATAATTCCAAATCGTGGTTTAACAAAAATGGCAATTATCGCTACAAAAAGCATTGGCGACACAATGGTCAGTAAGCCTAAACGAATGTTGTTGTCGGCAAAAAAGAACAGTGATATCAGAATAAGCAACAGGAAAAAGCCCAGTACAATTACGCTAAGTAGTGTATGAGCATTACTTCTGAAACCTGTTTTTGCTGTTTGCATGATTTTCCCGAATCAAAATTACTTCGTACGACCGGCAAAACGTGTCAATGATTTTTTAAGTTGTTTGCGTAAATAGGAACGGTCTTTCGGAATCTCTCCGAACATATCTTCCAGGTATTCAACCCTACCGTTTGTTAAAACAGGATATAGGTTTTGCCCAATTAATTGCTTTAATTTATTTATGTGCAAACTTTCAGCTTCGTGCCAGGTCAACAAACTATCGAATGCAATAATACTCAGGTTAGCAGATTTAATGATAACCGAGTTGTCGATACCATGGCTAACAGAAGGCAGGATGCTGATAATTACCTCTGGTTTTGCACGAAGATAGCTGAAAAGCTCATCGTAACTGTCAGAATTGCGATACCTGTAGGTAAGTGAATATGGATCACTTGGGTCTTCTTTTACACCCGACTCTTTATCAGCAGAAGCTACTGCTGCAAAATTAAAAATCTTTACGTTCCAGCTTCGTTCCTTCAGTTCTTTATAAATCAGGTTTGCAACATCACTTTTTCCAGCCTGATCCCAAATGCTAAGCACCTGTATAACCATTGGTTGAGTGCTGGATGAGGCCAGTTCGCGGATTTTTTCGAATATAAATACCGCAGTTCGTTTGTTAATGTGTTCGGCTGCTGGTGGATAATTCTCCGATTCAGGACAATACGCACCTAAAACTTCCAATTCAGTAAGGTTCTGTAGATTATTGGTAGTTTTTATACGCATGTCGAGAATTTCGATGATTAGCAAAGCTGCAAT
>JANJXE010000281.1 GCA_024709185.1 Paludibacter sp. | reverse complement strand
CGCATAATCTGTAATTTGTAAAAGAAGATCTTTTGACAATTCCGAAGAAATAATTTTAATCTCAAAAAAAGCATCAGTCCCCTTGTCTTCATCCCATTGAAAACGAATGTGGGAATTCTGACGAACATGTAATAAATGAGCATGTTGCTCCCAATCATCCCAACGGAAAGTGAAGGTATCATCAGCTACCGATACCTCGTCGGCAAACCATTCCGACAATCCATACTGTGTGCCAATACTATTCCAGAGAACAGTTAGCGATGCATTACTTAATGGATATTCAATTTTTATTTTTGATTTTTTCATGTGTTCAATGGTATTGACTTCATTCATTTTTGAGTTCGCAATATAGCAAATTTTTATCGGATTCTTAGTATCTTTGCACTTTAAATTTAAAAAAAATGTCAGACGATAAAAAAGTAATTTTTTCAATGGTGAGGGTTAGTAAAACCTTCCCTCCACAAAAAAGAGTTTTAAACAACATCTACCTCTCTTTTTTCTACGGTGCAAAGATTGGTATTATCGGTTTGAACGGATCGGGTAAATCGACTCTGTTAAAAATTATTGCCGGAGTAGAGAAGAACTTCGATGGCGAGGTAGTGTTTTCGCCTGGTTATACAATTGGATATCTGGAGCAGGACCCTAAACTGGATCCCACCAAAACTGTGAAGGAAATTGTACAGGAAGGCGTGCAGGAAGTAATGGATTTGCTGGCTGAATTTGAGCAGATCAATGAAAAGTTTGCCGATCCGGATGCTGATTTCGATGCACTGATTGCCCGTCAGGGCGAACTCCAGGAAACACTGGATCATGTGGATGCCTGGAATATTGACAATAAGCTGGAACGCGCTATGGATGCTCTGCGTTGTCCTCCGGAGGATGCTCTGATTGCCAATCTCTCGGGAGGAGAACTTCGCCGGGTTGCTTTATGCCGCCTATTACTTCGTCAGCCTGATATTTTGTTGCTGGATGAGCCTACCAACCACCTTGATGCTGAATCAGTAGAATGGCTCGAGCATCATTTGCAGCAATACCTGGGAACGGTTATCGCCATTACGCACGACCGCTACTTCCTCGATAATGTTGCTGGTTGGATACTCGAACTCGATCGTGGTGAAGGAATTCCATGGAAAGGCAATTATTCATCGTGGCTGGAGCAAAAGACCGCCCGTATGGCCATGGAGGAAAAACAGGCGAGCAAGCGTCGCAAAACACTGGAGCGTGAGCTGGAGTGGGTTCGTATGGCCCCGAAAGCCCGTCATGCCAAAGGAAAAGCCCGTTTGGAAGCATACGACCGATTGATGAACGAGGATCAGAAAGAACGTGAAGAAAAGCTGGAGTTGTTTATCCCCAACGGTCCACGACTGGGTAATAAAGTAGTGGAAGCTATTGGTGTATCGAAAGCTTTCGGCGAAAAATTGTTATTTGATAATCTCAACTTTGTACTTCCTCCCAATGGAATTGTTGGTATTATAGGTCCCAATGGTGCAGGTAAAACCACTCTTTTCAGAATGATGATGGAGATGGAAAAAGCTGATAAAGGTACTTTCGAACTAGGAGAAACGGTTAAAATCGGATATGTGGACCAAAGCCATGCTGATATTGATCCTGCTAAAACTGTATTCCAGGTGATTTCCGGAGGTACCGAATTTATACGGGTTGCAGGACGTGAAATCAACGCACGCGCTTACCTGGCACGTTTTAATTTTACCGGTGGAGATCAGGAAAAACTCTGTGGAGTATTATCGGGAGGAGAACGCAACCGTCTGCATCTGGCACTTACCTTAAAGTCGGAAGCTAATGTTTTATTGCTTGACGAACCTACCAACGATATCGATGTAAATACATTGCGCGCATTGGAAGAGGGTCTGGAAGCCTTTGCCGGATGTGCCGTAGTGATTTCGCATGACCGCTGGTTTCTCGACAGGATTTGCACACACATTATTGCCTTTGAGGGCAACTCGGAAGTGTTTGTTTTTGAAGGTTCCTACTCGGAATACGAAGAAAACAAACGCAAACGACTGGGTGATGAAGGTCCTAAACGAATCCGGTATAAAAAGCTAATGGTCTGATTAATAACTTTGATCAACAGGTCCCGGTACTCAACAGTCCGGGACTTGTTTATTTTTTCAACGCTTCGTAAATTTTTGCATATAAAGGTACATCAAGCCGATGTCCTGTAGCCATTCGCACCACAACTCCAATCAGGGTATCCAGTTCAATTCTTTTCCCTGCCAGGTAATCACTGTTCATCGACGAAGTGGTACCTTCAGGCAAACTACCACCATAGCGAAGCATATCATCGATTAGTGAGGGCTTTAAACCCACTTTTTCAGCATCGGCGAGCAACAAGAGCTCTTGCATCAGCTGGAGATACAGACTTTTATACTCCGGATTCCACACTAAATCTCTGAAACCGGTATTGAGATAGGTAGTCAGGGCAGCAGTTGTAGATATGAAGAAAAATTTACGCCAGATGGCACGAATAGCATCCACCTTTAGCGTGGCTTCAATTCCAGCTTTTAGAAACAAGTCTTCCATGAATTTTAACTCCGGTGAAGTCATCTTTTCATGTCCAAAATGAAGATAATGTACATTCCCGGAACTTTCAATTACACCGGGTTCATTGAGTCGTGCAATTATATAGGCACATCCGTACCAGATTTCATTTTGAGGATAAATTGCCCTGAGTATACCTACACTGTCAATGCCATTTAATAGTGGGAGAATAATCGTTTGGGGACCGACTACCGGCCTGAGGTTTTGGGCAATTTCTTCAAGATCGTAACTTTTGGTAGCCACTATCACATAATCAACTGTTCCGATTTCTTCCGGACGATCAGTAACCTTATGTGGCCGTGTGATAAACTGTTCTTTTTCTGCAATAACGGTGAGTCCATCTGCCTTCATTTTTTGCATATGCGCTCCCCTGGCAATAAAACTAACTTCCAACTCACCCCGATGGGATTCACTAAAACGGGATAGGAGGCCACCGTAGTAACCTCCTACTCCTCCAATTCCTGCAACGACTAGTTTAACGGGCATCTTCTACAATATTTCCGTACCGATGGTATTCGTATGTCACACTTTGTTCACGTACATAATGAATCAATTCCAGCATACCTTCTGTCAGTGGTTTCTGATTTGCGCAATAAACGCCCGCCTGAGCTGCCTTAGCATAGAGTTCATCAGGAAGTTCGCCTCCCAGTGTACGAACCCGCTCAAACTGATCCATTCGTTGTACAAAATTAAGCATTTCTTCGCTAACAACCTTGCGTTTACCTGCTTTTTCCTTAAGCGTTTTATAGAAAAGAGATCCTTTATCGCAACTGATTTCAGCGTTAACCCCTGTAATTTCCAGCGCTTTAACAACCAGAAGGATATCTGTCAGATTGTCTGATTCCTGTATCCGAACGGCCATTTTTTTAACAGGACGGTATCTGAAGATATTTGATTCTCCATGAATCTGATGAATATCACGTTCTTTCGAAAATTCATTTTCCCAGGCCTTTTGATAGCTAGCCTCTGCTACTTCTAATCTATTTTCCGGAGATTGCACTTCTTCTGCATTCATAAACGACACTGCATAATTGGGCCCTCCGGCCTTAATACCTGCTCCCAGAGCTGAACGCTTCATTCCTCCGAAAGGCTGACGGCTGACGATTGCACCCGTAATACCACGGTTGATGTAAAGGTTTCCGGCTTCAATCGAATCTTTCCAGAGTTGCTGTTCAGTTTCATCCAGACTTTGCAAACCGGCAGTCAGACCATACTCGGAAGAATTCGCAATTCGAATAGCATCCAGCAGATTTTCTACACAAACCACTGCCAACAGAGGAGCAAACAGCTCAGTAATAAAAGTATAACTTCCTGGTCTCACATTCCATTTTATGGTCGGTTTGAGAACATATTTTTTAGGATCAGCAAATTGAGGTGCCACCAACCAGGTTTCACCGTCTTCAAGATCAAAGGCTTTTTCCAGCTTATCGTTGTAGTTCGTAACCATTGGACCGACAAAATTGCCCGGGTTCCAGGCTGAACCAGCGTGCAAGCTAAGCGCTGCATCTTTTAGTTTTTCACGAAATTCTGCATCGTTAAAAATTTCCTTTTCAAGCAACAATAAAGAACAGGCAGAGCATTTTTGTCCGGCATTGCTAAAGGCGGAGGTCAGGATGTTCTGAATTGCATGATCGCGATCGCAGGAAGAAGTGAGAATGATAGCATTTTTTCCACCTGTCTCAGCCGACATCGGGCATTTAGGATTTGCTGCCATCAATTTCAACGCTGTATCAGTTCCACCTGTAAAAATAATTTGTTTAACTGCAGGATGAGTTGTCAGAAAATTTACAGGCGCACGTCCATCGGCACAAACCAATTGAAGGGCCTCTTTAGGAACACCAGCTTCCCAAAAACATTTAGCAAACTCCCAGGCGATGGGATAGGCTACAGTGGCCGGCTTTAAAATCACCCGATTTCCACCGGCCAGAGCTGCTGCTACTCCTCCTACTGGTATAGCAGTTGGAAAATTCCAGGGCGGAATAACAAGAACAACGCCTTTAGGTGTTAGGGTAACCGTATTGGGAGCTCTGAATTTTTCCAGTGATAAAGGATAATACCTGCAAAAGTCAATGGCTTCTGACACTTCCACATCTCCTTCAGTAAAAGTTTTCCCTGTGATAGCCGACATACATCCAATCAGATCTCCTCGTTTATTAGCAATATTCGTTGCTGTACGATGAAGGAGCTCTTTAATCTTTTCAGGACTCATCGTACTCCATCCGTTCGGATCTTTTTCTGCTATTTCTATCATAGAAGCCACCTGAGGCTGATCTGAAAGCACTACATCACACACGGTTACTACATCCTGTTGATTATGATCTACATAACTAAGTCGCTTTCCGGTTTCAATTTGTTCTTTTCCAACCTGAACAGGAATTACATAGGGTATAGTTGCAGCTGTTTTTTTCCATTTGATACGAATATTATCAGCCCAACGACGGTTAACAGGCAAATCGAAATTAGTATCGGGTTCGTTATGGAACGAATCAAACAATTGAAATTCCTGAGGATTATTGCGGTTTTGTGTTCGCCTGGCTTGCAAGGATACTGTTTCTTTGAGCCGGTATGCTACTTCAAACTGAGACTTTAGAAATTCCCAAGTTTTTGAGCCATATGTAAGGTCGAACGAATAACTAAGGAAATTATCCTTCCCTGTATTTTCATCCAGACGACGAACCAGGTAGGATACAGCATTCAGGAAATTTGAATCACTTACAACAGGAGTATAAAGAATAATTTGTTTGTTAAGCGATTTTAAAACACGTGGAAGGTAGTTAGCCATTCCTTCCAGCATCTCAAAACTGATATATTCCTCAACTTTGTACTTTTGTGACAAGAGATGAGCGTATGAAATCGTAAAAAGATTGTGTGATGCTACACCTATTCGCATTACAGAAGCGTTTTCGGGTTTACAAGCCCTGTCAAGAATGCGCAGGTAGTTTGCATCCACTTCCACTTTTGTATCATAGACAGGGTTTTCCCACCCTTTCAGCGATGAAATAACTGTTTCCATAGCAAGATTGGCACCTTTCACCAACCGCATCTTGAGCGGTGCGCCACCTTCAGAAACTCTTTTTTTAGCAAATTCGAGTAATTCAGTCTGAAAATCCCATGCATCGGGCAAATAAGCCTGGATTACAATTCCTGCCGGATAGGATTTGAATTCCGGTTGGTCAAGTACCGTTTTGAAAACATCAAGGGTAAGGTGGGTATCCTTATATTCCTCCATATCGAGGTTTACAAACTTTGGCATGGTGGCACCTTTTTCATCCGAATAGGGATGTGCCATAGCCTGACGATAAATCACAGCAAGTCGATCGCACAAATCTTTTTTATTTTGCTCGTAATTCAAAGCACTGATCTGAGCGTAAATGCCTGAAATTTTAATAGATATATAATTAATACGGGGATTGGTTAACGCATCAATATAGTGATGATAGCGGTTATCAGCTTCTGTATCACCCAGTACAACCTCGCCAAGCAAATTTACATTTTGACCAATTTTTTCTTTTTGGCGTGATGACAGATGTCGGTGAAAAACCGACTTTTTTTCGTTGATGATAACCTTTGCAGTATCCTGACGCAACTTTTTCTTAAAAATGGGAACAGCAATCGAATCGAAAAGATAACCAAACTTTTCAAAAACGACCATTAAGAAGGTATCGAACCGGTTGAAAAAGCTCGGAATACCGTACACCTTTAACAAATGACGAATTCGCAGAGCCAGTTTACGGGTATCCCTGATTTGAGAGGATTCATCCAGCATCCTGGAAAGAAGGTTTTTGTCGTTTGAGTTTTGGATCAGAACCGCATACTTGTGTTGTTCTTTCCTTTCAGCAGCAGTAATCTCGCGTTCCGATTCTTCGAGCAATACTTTAACATGCTCGATTACAGTGTCTTTCATGATTTTATCCATACTATGGTATTTTTTCGGAAAGATAAATAATATTTTTTAAAAGTGCGAATATTTGCACTATAATTATACAGAAAAAGCGGTCATTTTATAAAATGCCGCTTTTAGTTGTATGGTTTGAACGTTTTAAAGTTGATTCAACACTTGCCTGATTTTTTCATAGGTCTTAATAGTATTGGGGACCAGGGGTAATCGAAGTGTATTGTGAATAAAGCCCATCAGGGCAAGCATACTTTTAACACCGGCCGGATTACCTTCCACAAAAAGCAGTTCAATTAATTCAGTAAACCTGTGATGGATAGAACGGGCCCTGGCATAATCACCCTGGAGTGCTAAACGCACCATTCTGCTGAATTCCTTAGGAAAAGCATTACCTATTACTGAAATTACACCGACAGCACCTAAGGTAATTAAAGGAAAAGTTATCCCATCATCACCCGAGATTACCATAAAATCATCCGGTTTATTTTTAATAATATCGTCAATTTGAGAAAAATTACCGGAAGCTTCCTTAACTGCACAAATATT